>DAHVAA010000100.1 GCA_027314845.1 Thermoplasmata archaeon
CGGCAGACGAACAGGCGACGTTCGCTCCCGTCCCGGGCCTTGAACGGATAGACCCTCCAGTAGACGACCCTGAGAGGGGGCATCCCGGGACGGCCGAGCTTCCGCTCGGCGGCGGTGCCGAGCTCGGGGCCGTGGCGGGACGCGAGGCGAAGGTCTCTCCGCCGGACGAGAGACCGGGGCACGGTGCGCGCGGCCAGGTACGCCCGGGCCCGCTCGAACGGGATCTCCTCGCCCCACTCGGCGTAGGTGGTCACGGACACCACGCCGGACGGACAGGCGTACACTTGCCAGAGCCCCGGGAGCGGGCTCGCGAGGGATCGACCCCGTACCGGTCCATCGCAATGTCGGTAGCAGCGGGCGCCGCGCACCCGCTGTGTGGCGGCGAGCCACGACGGTAGCGCGCCCGGTCGACTCATGCCGCCCTCCGGGCCCGCGCCTGCTGCAGCCAGTCGCTCGCGAGGAGGTCGTCCCAGGCCTTCTGGGTCCGCGCCACCTGCTCGGAGAATCCGGTGAGCAGGTGTTGGACCGAGCCGTCCGACCATTCCAGGAAGACCTGCGGAATGAGGTAGTCCGGCGCCGGGTCGCCGAAACGGCGCACCAGGCGATCCGCTTCCCGGACCTGGGCCTTGCGGTCGATGTCCAAGATCCGCAGCGGCACGCGGAGCCGTTGGGCGAGCCGACGGGCGTACTTCGTGGAAAGAGGGACACAGTGCGGGCACCATTGGGCGAGCACGACCGTCAGTCGCGCGGCCCGGGGCGACGGCTTCGGTGGAGCCATGCCGATCGCAACGTCCCCGGCCTCTTAGGTTCCCGGCGGGGCGGGTTCCGGGCCCGCGTAGCGGTACTTCTTAGGGACCGTAGGTTCCTTCCCGTTCCGGATGGTCGTCTCCCCGAGCCCGATCCGCGAGGAACCTCCCCCGAAGTGGGAGCCCGTCGGTTCGGGAGCGCAGATGCGTCGCATGGTGGCGGGGCCCGGGGCGGAGCTCATTCTCTACCGCCTCTCTCCGGGGATGCGCTTCGATCTCCATACCCATCCGAACAGCGAGCTCGGGGTTGTCCTCTCGGGGGAAGGAGACCTCTTGCTCCAAGACACCCGTCGGCCGGTGCGCCCGGGCGACTCGTTCTTCATCCCCCCGCACACGCCCCACGGGTTCGCGGTGCCGGCGAACGGCGAACCGGTCGTGATTCTGAACGCGGACGTGGACGTTCCGAAGGACGCGGTCGCGGCCCAGAGCGTGGTCCGCTCCGGGGAGACACCCCCCCGACCGAACGCCCGGGGCGGTCCCCGGTAGCCGCGCGGTTCCTCCCGGACGGCGCCCGGCGGCCCCGACCCGCCTCAGCCGGTACGGCGGGCGCTGTCCGACCCCGCCGCCGCCAGCAGCGGCAGGACCCCATTGCCCAGCCACTGGCCCCCGTCGACCGCAAGTACCTGGCCGGTGATGTAGCTCGCGCGAGAGCTCGCGAGGAACCGGACGGCTTCCGCGATCTCCTCGACGGTCCCGAATCGTCCGAGCGGCACTCCGCTCTTCACCGCGTCGACCACGGCCTCGCTGACCCAGAGCTGTGCGTCGGTACCCTCGGTGCGCACCGGCCCGGGGGCGACGGCATTGACCCGGATCCCATACCGCGCCCACTCGACCGCCAGCGTGCGGGTGAGGGCGAGCACCCCGGCCTTCGCCGCGGCCGAATGGGCCGTCCCCGGTCCGGCCATCCACGCATACGAGGCGATGATGTTCACGATCGAAGGGGCCGGCGACCGCTGGAGGAGCGGCAGCGCGCTGCGAGAGCAGTAGAAGGTTCCGTCGAGCACGATGCCGACGACGGCCCGCCACCCGTTCGGGGTGATCCGTTCCGCCGGGGCGAGGAAGTTCCCCGCGGCATTGTTGATCAGCACATCCAGACGGCCGTACTCGGCCCGGACCGCTTCGACCAGGCGTTCGACCTGCTCGGGGACCCGCACGTCGGTCGGCACCTCGAGCACCCGCGCGCCCCGCCCTCGGAGCGCCGCCGCCCCTTCCGCCAGATGGGCGACGGACCGGCTGGCGATCGCGAGGTTGTAGCCGTCGGCCGCCAGCGCGGTGCCGATGGCCCGGCCGATCCCCGTACCTCCGCCGGTGATCAGGGCCACGGGTTTCGCGTCGTGGTGGCTCGCCGCTGCGCTCACGAACCCGCGAGCGGGTTCGGAGGCAAAAGGTTGTTGTCTCAGCGCTTCCAGGTCGGGGCGAGCGCGCGCCGGACCTTCTCGAGGTCCTCGCTCCCCAGCCCTTCCATCGGCCGTCCGTCCACGCGCGCGACCGATCGACCGTCCCGGAACACGATCACCGTCGGGACGATCTCGATATCGAACCGCTCCCACAGTGGATTGGCGAGGTCCGTGAGGTCCCCGACCGCGACGTGCGTGGCCCCGCCCTCGAGCGTGGCGAACGACGGAGCGAACGCCCGGCAGAAGCCGCACCACTGAGCGAGGAATCCGACCGTCCAGGTCCCGGGGCGGGCGAGGCGGTCGCCCTCGAACGCCTCCGGTCCGAGCCGCTCCCACCGGTCCACCGCCGGCGACCCGAAGGAACCCATCGATGATGGGCCCAGCGGGACCGGGCGGATAGCGTCAGCGGAACGCTCGCGACCGTCGGGCCCACGCCGTGCGGGGGATCCGACCGCGATCGGTCCAATACTCGTGGATCGCGCGGGCGGGGGTGCGGTCGAACCCGGACGGGATGCGACCGACCGGGGGCCGGCGCGGGACGAACTTCGCGGTGCCGGCGGCGACCACCACCGGGACCCCGGCCCGATGGGCCGCGAGCGCGAGCGACCGTGTCTTGACCTTGTGGAGAACACTTCCATCGGCGAAGATCGAGTCGGCCCCGATGAGGAGGAGGTCCACCCGCGACGCCCGAGCGCGCCCCGCGCGATCCGAGACCAGGTCGACGACGAGGCCCGCCCGCCGAAGTTCCCGCGCGAGCGTCCGTCCCTCGCCCCCGGGAAGGCTCTCGAGGACGACGACCGTTCTCGGCCGGTGAGGGCCCCGCGCTGCCACGAGCACCTGCCGCACGGTGCCGCTCCGGCTGATCGTAAGGACCTCTCCGTGACGTGGGAGTCGGTCGCGGGCGACGCGGAGTATCCGCGGGAGCTCCCGGTCGAGGCGGCGCTGCCAACGGCGCGTCCACGCCCGGATGCGGCGCGGGGTGATCGGAGGTCCTCGCGGAAGGGCCCACTGACGCCACTCCTCGGACCATCGCCCGAAGAACCCCATCGCCGGCGGGAGCCTACGGAGGGCGCGCGCGACCGCGGCGACCCGGGGGCGAAGATCGACCGGTCCCGACCGCGGCCAGCGGCGGCCCTCCCGGTCGAGCGCGTTCAGGGTCGCGGTCGCGAGGCCGTGGGCCCCCTCCGTGCGGTTCCGGGCGAGGCGGTCCAGGGTCCGCAGCAGCGGATCCCCCGCGGGCGGCCGCGACCGCCTCCGGTATCCGGGCGTCACAGCCTCGGGACCAACCGCCCCGACTTGAACTCGTGCCCTCTGGCGGCTCGAGGTCGCCGCATGTCGATCCGAACGCCGATCGAGGCGCGCACGGAGAAGGTCTTTCCCCCCTCGCTCAAAGGAAGAGCGGAAGTCCACCGGTTCCCGAGCCGCGTGCTCGAAGGGAACCCCTGGGACGATCCGGTCGAGCGGGACCTGCCGGTCTATCTGCCCCCCTCCGGAACGACCGAGGGACGCCCCCTCCTGCTGCTTCTTTCGGGCTACACGGGCGCCGGATGGATGCATTTCCAACGCCCGCGGTATCTCCAGGACTCCCTCGTCGGCCGCCTCGACCGGCTGATCCGAACCGGGGCGGCCGCGGAGGCGGTCATGGTCGCCCCCGATTGCCTCACGACGCTCGGCGGCAGCCAGTACCTGAACTCGACCGCGACGGGCCGCTACGAAGACTACGTGATGCAGGAGGTCCTTCCCTGGGTGAGGGATCGGTACCGCACGGGCCCGACCGCGGTCCTCGGCACCTCCAGCGGAGGCTACGGCGCCTTCGTCCTCGCCCTGCGCCACCCGGAAACGCTCCGGGCGCTCGGCTCGAACGCCGGGGACGCCTACTTCGAATACTGCTACGCCGCGGAATTTCCCGCCGCGTTCCGGGCGATCCATGCGGCCGGCGGACCGGAGGCGTTGCTGAGGGAGTTCCTGTCCGGTCCCGTCAGCACGTTCCGACCGGGGAACCCCAAGGTGCAGGCGCTCGAGCACATGGGATACGCCTCCGCCTACTCGCCGGTCGAGGCCGAGCCCGGCCGGTTCGAGCTCCCGTTCGACCTCGAGGACGGCGGGTTGCGCCCGGAGGTGTGGGCGCGGTGGCTCGCGTGGGACCCCGTGCGCATGATCCGGACCGAGCGGTACCGGGACGCGCTCCGCCGGTTGGCGTACGTCTACGCCGACGGGGGTTCCCGCGATGAGTATGCGCTCGACATCGGCGCCCGCGTCTTTGCCGCCGAGGCGCGGCGGCAAGGGGTCACCGTCGACCTCGAAGTGTTCGATGGGATCCACGCGGACGGCGGACCCCGGTACGACGTCATGATCCCCCGGCTCCTGACGGCCCTCGGCCATCCTCCGCCGGCGGCGGCCCGCGCATCCGTTTAGTACCCGACGGAGTTGGACCGCGCGCGCTCGGGAAACGGCCCGGCGAGGAGACGCACGGTTCGATGCTCAAGGACGGTCAGATCGTCTGCGACGGCTGTGGGTCGGTCATCTCGCGCCTCACCGAAGCGCCCGCCGAGGGATGGCCGCAGCTCCACAATCTCTGTTCGGCCTGCTACGCCGAGCTGAAGAAGCGGGCGCTCCCGCGTTAGGGTCGGGGCGCCGTCGCGGGCGGGGACGGTCCTCCCGGGACCTCGGATCCTTCGAACGGGACCAGCGCTTCGTCCTCGAACCACGCCAGGACGATGAAGTACCAGCTCAGCACGACGAGCAGCAACAGCTCGGGGAGCGACTGCGCGCCTGCGGGGGCGAGCGCCGCGCCGGCGGCGAGTCGGCGTCCCTCCCGCACCGGCTCGATGTGGAGGATCTCCCGACGGTCGTCGGTGGTGATCTCCCACGCGGGGACGAGGACGCCCGCCCGGTGGAACCGATACGCCGGCCCCGCGGCGATCTCGATCCGGTGGTAGCTGAGGTGGACCGAGAGTCGGGCCAGCGGCTCGGGCCCGGCCGCGCCGCGCACGGTGACGTGCGGATTGAGGAACCCCCCTCGCTTGAGCGTCCAGGTCCCCGCCGCGCTCTCGGCGGTCGCGAGCGAGCCCCCGGGGCCGCTCCAGCGCAGGCGGGCGATCCGGCTCGGTCCGCTGCGGAGCTCGAAATCCATCGGCGTCTCGCCGGTGCGCAGCCAGCGCAGGGCGCTTCGGTCGACCGACCCGAACGGCACGAACGCCATCGCTCGGAGAGCGGCGCCGGGCCTCTTAACGATGCCCGGGCCCGCGGGCTCCTTCGAACCGCTCTCCGCTCCTCCGGGGCTAGCGACCGGCGACCAGGTAGAGGATCCCCGCGATCAGCACGAGGACGGAGCCGAGCACCGCGAGGAGCCCGCTCGCCGTTCCGAGCACGAGCCACCCGACGATCACGAGCACCACGAGGACCAGCCCGGCCGCCAGGCTCCGGTCCTCGCCGCGCGAGCGCCCCAGCACGACAAAGAATCCGACCAGGAGGCCGAAGACGAGGTAGAGAAGTCCCTGGTCGAAGGCGCCCACGGCCCGCAGCCCGCGTCCTAGGGCCAGGAAGACCGCCCCGCCGATGATGTCGACCAGTCCATCGACCACGATGAGGGCGGTCCCCAGAAGTCCGAACAGCACTCCGAGTCGCCGATCCCCTTCCGCGCTCATGTCCCGCTCCCGGCAGCGGGAGCCCGCGGGAAGATGAGGCTTGCGGAACGACCCGCCGCGGCCAACGCCTAAGTGCCGATTCGGCCCTGCTCCGGCGGCCGCTGGTCCGGCCGGTCCGTGCTCGCTCGTCGCGCGGCGGTCGCGGTGGCGGGCCCGGTGAAGAGAGATGGTCCTGCGCGAAACGATGTTCGTCGTGGGCGGGGCTCTCACGATCGGGCTCGGGGTGGCGCTCGGCTCCGCGTTGGCTTGGGCCGGGGCCGGCTTCGAGTTCT
>DAHVAA010000101.1:0-4243 GCA_027314845.1 Thermoplasmata archaeon
GTTCGCCGCGAGCACGTTCGTCGTGTACCAGTTGAAGCCGCCCGAGCTGCCCCCGGCGATCATGAAGCTCGCGAGCATCATCGGGAGCCCGTAGACCGTGATGTAGTAGGCGAACAGCCCGGCCCAGGTCACGAACACGGCGGTGAACACGAGGTTCGTCGCGAGTCCGATACTGGGGTGGAAGATGCGCCCCATGAACACGTAGTCGCCTCCCGAGCGAGGCATGGCGCTCGACAGCATCCAGTAGACGAAGCCCACCCCGACGTTGATCAATACGCCGATCCCGACGGTCGTGACGAGGTTCGCGTTCGGATAGCCGGCCGACGCGAAGACGACCCAGAAGAAGTTGACGATGATCCCCATCGCCACGAGGTTCGAGAACAGGGCACTGGTCGGCCCGACGGTCCGGACGAGCCCCGAGGCCTTCCGGACGTAGACGTCCTGTCGGACCGTGACTTCTTTCGGTAGGTTCACGACAGTCCCCGGAGTTTCCGCGCCCAACGCAGCCGGCAATCCTGTTTCCCCCCAGCTCGCCCGAGCATCGAAGCCGAGCGACGCCTTAGCACGGCGAGGAGGCCCCGCTATTAAAATGATGTGCTGGCGGACCGAGCCGCGTTCGCGGCCGGTGCCGGAGAGGTGGGCCGAAGGAGACCCCGCGCCCCCTCGGCCGCTGGCCGCCGGCGAATGGTTGAAATCGCGGGGAGAGTTCGTCCCGCCGATGAAGTGGGACACCCGGCTGATCCATGACGGACAATCTCCCGACCCGTTGACCGGTTCGGTGAACCCGCCGGTCTACCTCACGTCCACGTACGCCCAATCGTCCCCGGGGAAGGCGAAGGGGTTCGTCTACTCGCGGACGGGGAACCCCACGCGCGCGGCTCTCGAGCGCGTGCTGGGCCGTCTCGAGGGAGGTGTTGGGGCGCTCGCTTTCTCCTCGGGTCTCGCCGCCGCCTCGGCGTTGTTCATGGCGTATCCGGCGGGCAGTCGGATCGTGGCGGGGGACGACCTGTACGCCGGGACCCGCCGGCTGCTCGACGTCGCCGGGACCCATGGGGTCCGGGTCGACCTCGTCGACACGTCGGACCTGGACAACGTCCGTTCCGCCTTCCGCGAAGGACCGGCCGTCGACCTGCTCTATCTCGAGACGCCCACCAACCCGTTGTTGAAGGTCACCGACCTCAAGGGCGCCATCGGGATCGCGCATGCGAATCGGGCGCGGGCGGCCGTGGACAACACCTTCGCGTCGCCGGTGCTCCAGCGACCGCTCGAACTGGGTGCCGACGTCGTGCTCCACTCCACCACGAAGTACCTCGGCGGCCACAGCGACCTCATCGGCGGGGCTCTCGTCTTCCGTTCGCGGCCGCTGCTCGAGAAGTACCGGTGGTACCAGAACACGCAGGGCGGGATCCCGGGGCCGCTCGATTGCTTCCTCGTGCTCCGCGGGATCCACACGCTCGGTCTCCGCGTGCGCGCGCACTGCGCGAACGCGCGGAGAGTGGCCAGGTTCCTCTCCCGCCACCCCCGGGTTCGGCGGACGCTCTACCCCGGCCTTCCAGACCACCCGGGCCACGCGGTCGCCCGGCGACAGATGGACGACTACGGCGGGATGGTCTCCGCGGAGTTCGAGGGCGGATTCGCCACGGCCGCGCGGGTCGTTCGACGCCTCAAGGTGTTCACCCTGGCCGAGAGCCTCGGCGGGGTCGAGTCGCTCGTCAATCATCCGGCACTCATGACGCACCGCTCGGTCCCGAAGAGCGTCCGGGAAGCGCAGGGGATCTCCGGTGGCCTCCTGCGGTTCTCCGTAGGAGTCGAGGACTCGGACGACCTGATCGCGGACCTGCGGGCCGCGCTCGCGTAGGCGCTCGCCACGTCCAAATACCGCCGTTCGCCTTCCCCCCGCGACCATGCCGCTCTGGGAAGACCGCCCCGAAGCCTGGCACGAGATCCTGCCGGGCGTGAAGCGCCGCATCCTGACCCACGGCCACGGCGTGATGATGGTGCTCTACCACATCGCCCCGAATTCCACGTTCCCGCTGCACACGCATCCGCACGTGCAGGCGGGCACGTTCCTCGAGGGCGGCGGCCGGTTCCGGGTGGGCCCGGAGTCGTACACGATGAAGAAAGGCTCCTCCTACTCGATCGCGGGCGGGGTACCCCACGAGCTCGTCACGCACGCGGACGGGCCGAGCGTGATCCTCGACGTGTTCGTCCCCGAGCGGGCGGACTTCGCGAAGGAAGCGCTCGCGCCGGACCGTTCCTAGACGGCGCGCGCCGGACGGCCGCGCGGCCGCCTAGCCGACCGACCGCAGGAGCCCGCCGTCCACCGGCAACAGCGCGCCCGTCACGTAGCTCGACATCTCGCTGCCGAGGAAGACGATCGCACGGGCGAGCTCCTCGGGAGAGCCGATCCGGCCGAGGGGGATCTCCCGCTCGAGTCCCGTCCGCTCGGACTCCGCGGTGGTCCCTTTCCGACGTGCGGCGTCCCGGAGGACCTCGTCGACGCGGTCCGTGCGGATGTAGCCGGGGAGGATCCCGTTCACGCGGATCCCCTTCGGTCCGAGCTCACGCGCCAAGGTCCGCACGAGCCCCGCGATCGCGATCCGGCAGACGCTGGACGTGGCGATTGTCGGGATCGGCTCGCGGATCGCGATCGAGGTGAGGAACACCATACGGCCCCCGTGGCCCCCCTCGAGCATCCTCTCCGCCGCGCGCCGGGCGAGGTAGGCGGGGCTCACGACCAGAAGGCGGGAAGCGGCGTCCCAATCCGCGTACTCCTGCTCGAGGAACAGTCCGGGACGGGGCGAACCGGTAACGTAGACGAGGGTGTCGAGCCCACCGAGGTGGCCGACCGCCTCACCGAGGAGCCGGTCAAGGTCGTTCTTCTCGCGGAGGTCGGCGACGACCCCGTGCACCTCCCCGAGCGAAGCGAGCGAGCGCGTCGCCCGGTCGAGACGTTCGGCGTTCGAGGAGTTCACGACGACCGACGCCCCTTCCTCGAGGAAGGCCTTCGCGGCACCGAACCCGATCCCCTGGCTCGCGGCCGTGACGAGGACCCGAGATCCCTGGAGACCCGATGCGAGGACCATCGGCCGATCGACCCTCCGGCGCCGTTCAGACCTCGAGCGCCAGCACTCGGGCCATCGCTCCGCTCGCCCCGGCGATCTTGAGCGGCGCGGCGACGAGCGTGTAGCTCTTCCCCTCGACGAGCTCGTCCAGGTGGTCGAGCGCCTCGAGGATCCAGATCCCCCGGCCGAGCAGGACCTTGTGCGCCTCGAACTTCGCGTTCGAGAACGGGTCGATCCCGAGCGTGTCGGTCCCGATCCCCCGGATCCCCCGGTCGGCGACCCACTCGGCCGCCTCGGGCGAGATCCCCGGGAAGTCGTAGAGGTAGCGGCGGCTCGGCGCGCGGTCGTGGCTCCAACCGGTCTCGAGCAGCACGATCTCGGGCTGGAACGCGGTCGGCCAGTGGGCTTTCAGCACCTCGAGCCCGACCACCGGGCCCGAGAGCTCCTTGCGCACATCGAGCACGGCGGCGCGGCCGACCAGCCGGTCCGGCGGGATGCGGTCGACCGTGAGGCCGTCCTCGAGGAAGTGGTACGGGGCGTCCATGTGCGTTCCGGTGTGCGTGAGGCAGTTCACTCGCTCGATGGCGTAGCCGTCCCGCGCGACCAGCCCGACCGGCTCGAAGACCGGTAAGGGGGAGGTCGGCCAGACGGGCATATGGGTCGCGAGCGTCGCGGTCAGGTCGTGGACCCGGAGCACGTCGGACACAGCGGGGCTAGCGAGTCGGAATACAAAAACCGGGGGGCCGTCCGCCTACGGCTTCGCGGGCGTGGCACCGTGACGCTCGAGGAAGCGGCCGAGCCGCGAGACTCCTTCGTCCAGGACCTCGGTCGGGTTCGTGTAGGAGATCCGGACATGCCCCTCGCCGCTCGGTCCAAAAGAGACGCCAGGGACGAGCGCGAGGTGCTCCTCCTCCAAGAGACGGAGGGCGAACTCGACGGAGCCCATCGGCAGGGAGTACCGGGGAAAGACGTAGAACGCGCCCTCGGGGGGCACGAACGAGAGCGCGGGCAGCCCCTCCAGCGCGCGGAGCAGGTGGTTGCGTCGCTCGAGGAACCGCTCGCGGAAACGGGCCTCGTCCGCCCCGGCGTTCTCGAGGGCCCAGAGGCACGCCTTCTGGATGAACGGCGGGAGGCAGGTCAGCGTGTGCTCCATCACCTTGACCAGGCGCGCCCGGACC
>DAHVAA010000101.1:4253-6085 GCA_027314845.1 Thermoplasmata archaeon
GCGACCGCGTAGCCGGCCCGCCAGCCGGTCATCGCGTAGAGCTTGGAGAAGCTCCCGATGGTGACCACCGGGACCTCACCGGCCGCGACGCTCGCGGGGGCGACGTGGGTCCCTTCGTAGATCAACGACTCGTAGGTCTCGTCGCTCACGACGGTAAGCCGATGCGCGCGAGCGATGTCGAGCGCAGACTCCACCTCGGCGCGACGGAGGACCCGCCCGGTCGGGTTCGCCGGGGAGACCAGGATCAGGAGCTTCGTGCGGGGGGTGACCGCCCGCTCGAGCGCGTCGGGGTCCAGCGCGAACCCCTCTCCCAGCGGAACATAGACGGGTCGGGCTCCGACCAGGCGGATCGGCTGCTCGAAGAGGTACGTCGGGTCGAGCAAGAGCACCTCGTCCCCCGCGCCGACCGTAGCGAGCAGGCTTGCGTAGATCCCGAACTTCGCGCTGAGGACCACCACGTCGTTGGCGGTCGCGGGGATCCCGTGACGCTTGGCGAGCCGGGCGGCGATCGCGCTTCGAAGTTCGGGCATCCCCTGAGCGGAACCGTAGTGGGTCAGTCCCTCGTTCATCGCGCGGTACGCCGCGTCCCGGATCCCGGGCGGAGTGTCGAAATCCGGCTCGCCGATGTGCAGGCCGAGAACCTCTTCGCCCCGCTGGCGGAGCTCGAAGATCCGGTCGATCAGCGAGAGGATCGGGGACTCCCCGACCTCGTCCACGAGCATGCGGCCCCGAAGCGGTCCTCGGCTTAAGTGGCCGCCGGTCGGGCCCGGGGAGCCGGTCGCGGCGCCGGCCTCACGCGAACGGACGGCCGCTCGCGATCGCCCGCCCGACCTTGCCGACCGCTCGGGCTCGGTGGGAGATCCCGTTCTTCGCCTCGGAAGGCGCCTCGCCGAACGTGCGGTCCCATCCCCGAGGGATGAAGATCGGGTCGTAGCCGAAGCCGTGCCGGCCGCGAGCGCGGTCGGCGATCGCACCGTGGACCTCGCCGACGAATAGGTTCCGGCGGCGGCCGTCCTGAAGTCCCGCGACGGTCCGGAAGTACGCCGAGCGAGGCCGCGCGCGGAGGAGCTCGAAGATCGGGCCGAACCCCCAGACCTTCAGGAAGTGGGCCGAATACACTCCCGGAAAGCCATGGAGCGAGGGGATGAACAATCCGGAGTCCTCGACGAGGACCCGCCCCGGGACGTCCCGCACAGCGTCGAGCTTCGCGGCGACGACCTCCTCGAGTCCGGGGGCCTGCGGCTCGGGCAGCTCCCGGCGCAACCAGCGGACACGGAGGCCGAACGGCCGCAGGACCGCCGCCACCTCCCGGGCTTTGCCGGGGTTGGTGCTCACGAAGGTGAGGTCGCTCACGAGCCCCTACCAGGGGTACTCGTTGTAGGCGATGATCTCGTCGGGGCTCTTCCGTCCCTCGGACGCGGCCTTTCCCCCGTTGTTCCCCTCCACGGGGAAGCCGATGGGGATCACCGCGATCGGGTGGATCCCTTCCGGTACGCGGAGCACGGTCCGGATCTTCTGCTCGTTGAACTCTACGATCCAGCTTGTGCCGAGCCCCTCGGCGACGGCGGCGAGCTGAAGGTGGCCGACCGCCACCGCGACGTCCAGCGGATAGGCCGAGATGTACCCCCCGACCGTGATCGGAATGTCCTCCTCGACCGCGAACGCGACGATCGCGGCGGGGGCCTCGGCGATCAACTTCCCCCGGTTCGACGCCTGGGCGAGGAGGCGCTTCTGCTCGTCGTCCTGGACGACCACGAACCGCCACGGCTGCAGGTTGTGCTGGCTCGGCGCGAGACGGGCGGCCGAGAGCACCATCTTCAGCTTCTCGGGCG
>DAHVAA010000102.1 GCA_027314845.1 Thermoplasmata archaeon
GATGAGGTAGATGCCGTCCTGGAAGACCCGAGGGTCGTAGTCGCGGATCCGGGTCACGCGTTCGATGTTCGCCGCGCTCTGGCCGACCTGTTCGAGGTCGTGGCCCGACAAGGTCACGATGTCCCCCTCGACCTGCGCTTTCGTCCCCGGCGTGAGCCGGGTCGTCCGGGGGAACTTCTCGCCGAGGAAGTTCTCGATGACGAGCTCCTCGCCCCGGACCTGCACCTTCATCTGGAAGTGGGCGGCCACGACCTTCATGCGCGCCTCGACTCCGAGCGTGAGCCCACCGGTGATGTTTCGGAGATGCGCGGCCCAGGTTCGCAGCAAGGACTGCGAGCGCTTGCGGTGGGCCGGGAGCTGGAGCTCGAGCGTGGCGGTGCCTTTGTCCACCTTGAGCGTGATCGCGTCCCCGGGGAACGGACGCTCGATCGAGCCGAGCGGTCCCTTCGCGCGGAGGCGGCCGGCCGCGACGGAGAGGGTGACCCCTTTCGGGACCGGGACATGCTCGTAGCGGCGATCGAGGTCAGTAGACATAGGCGAGCAGCCGACCTCCGATCTTCATCTCGCGGGCCTGCTGGTGGGAGACGAGCCCGCGGTTCGTGGAGAGGACGAGGAGCCCGAAGTCCTGCGCCGGGAGGAAACGAGATTCGTACCGTTCGAGGCGGTCGTGCGCGACCGCGACGCGGGGCTTGATGACGCCGCAGGAGTTGATCCGTCGAGAGAGTCGGACGTCGTACTTTCCGCCGCGACCGTTCGGGACGAACGTGAACTCCTCGATGTAGTGGTGCTCGCGGAAGATCCGAAGGACCTCGGCGATCAGCTTCGACGTCGGAGCGAGTTCCACCGTCGGTTTGCCGTACCGGTCGGCATGGCGGAGCGCGACGAGCGCGTCGTTCAGAAGGTCATGCTGCATCGTGCGTTCCTCCTCACTGGTACTTGCGGAACCCGAGGTCCATCGCGACCTCGCGGAAGCACTGGCGGCACAGGTGAAGGCCGTAGCGCCGGACGATCCCGCGCTTGCGGTCGCACCGTAGGCACCCCTCCTTCCGCCCAAAGTTCTTCTTTGGCTTCATGGCCCTCTCACTCCAGCAGCGTGACCCCGAGCTGCTGCGTCAGGAACGTTCGGGTATCGTCGCGCGTGGAACGAAGCGACTTCGGGAGCGGGCGGGACCGGACACGACGCTGCCGGATCCGATACCCGGCTCTGCCGAGCTCGACGGCGACATCCATCCCGTGGATCCCGATCTGCGGGTCGTACTTCATGCCGGAGAAGTCGGTGTAATCGGCGATCCCGAACGAGAAATTCCCGTTCCGGTCGATCGAGTCGATGTCGAGCTGCCGGTCGCGCGCCTCGAACGCCCGCTGGAGGAAGTCGCGCGCGAGCTCGCCGCGGAGGGTCACCTTCGCCCCGATCTCCTGGCCCTTGCGGATGCCGAAGTCGCGGTTCGTGGAATGGGCGCGGGTCGCGACGGGACGCTGGTGCGTGACCATCTCGATGACCCGGGCGGCCTTGGTCCGGGCTTCGCCGGACTCACCGACCCCGGCGTTGACGACGATCTTGATCACCCGGATGGCGCGGTGGGGGTTCGGGGCCGGTGCGGACGTCGGACCGCTCGGCACCGCGGCGGGGAATGCGCTCATCGGTCCGTGCCCTCCCCGATCGTGACCTCGGGGGAGTTCTGACCGACCACGAAGACGTACTCCTTGACCGTCGAAAAGCCTTCCTTGAAGTGGACCAGGTTCGGTTGGGAAGAGTTCCGGACCTCGACGCGTTCGACGCGCGCGAGCTCCCCCACGTGGCTGCCCCCGGAGACGAAGGCCAGGGCCCCCGGCCCGAGCTTCAAGTGCTCCACGACCTGCTGGTCGGGGAGCGCGATCTTCACCGAGTCCCCGACTCGGTAAGGGCTGTTCGCCGGGACGAGCAGGTTCCGGCCGTCGTGCAGGGTCACCTCGAGCTTGCCGCCCCGGACCGCGTGCTTGAACCGGACCCGGCCGAGCTTGAGCGCCGCCTCGGTCGAGGGGATCGCGACGAGGGCCAGCTTGCCCCGACGGTCCTTCATGACCCGATAGTGCGCGTCAAGCGGAGCGCCGAAGGAGATCGTGTCCATGAGCCCGAGGCCGCGGTCGAGGTCCTTCGCAACCTTGCCATCGACCTTGACCGACCCGGAACGGACCAAGATGCGAGCCTCTCGCGCGGAGGCGACGATGCGCCGAACATCGCGCAGCACCAGCAGCAGTGGCATCGACTCCTCCTGGGGGTGCGGGCCGGGCCCGGGGCGCTTCAGCCACTTCGTTCCCTTCCGGGGAACGGTCCAGCTGCGCGGGGCCGCGCGGCGCTTCAGACGGAACGTCATGCCTCTTCCTCCTCGTCCTCCGCTTCGCTCGGCGGCTCAGGGGCAGCGGCCGGGCGTTTCGAGCGTGCGCGCTTCGGCGCGGCCGGTGGCACCGCTTCCGCGGCCCCCGACGCTTCGACCGGGGCGGGGGCCGCCGCGGCCGGGCTCTCGGACGCTTCGGGCGACTCGGTAGGCTCTCCCCGTTCTTCGGCGGTGACGTCCTCGTCGCGGACCCGAAGCGCGCGTCGGCGCCAGGGGTCGGAGAGGTTGAGGCGAGTGATCACGAGGTGGCCAGTGCGAAGGGGAAGCGGCTTCATCTTCTCGTCCGCGGTCTTGAGCGTGACGTTGTCGAGCGTGACACTGTAGCCCCGTCGATCCACCCGGGCCACGCGCTCCTCCCTCCCCACGAAACTGCCCGAGAGCACTCGGACGGTGTCGCCCTTGCGGACCGGTGCCGAACGGCGGTGGAACCGGGCGCGCAGCTCCCGGGAGAGCAGCACGGTCATCCGTCGGCGGCGCTCAAAGGTGTCGGCCGTGTAGAGGGCCTTCCTCTGGCGTCGGGGAGAACGGGGGGATGCTCGCATGGAACCTCCTACAGGATGATGGACGACGCGGCCGCGATCCGCGGCCAGCGTTCGGCGGCCTCCTTCGCCACCGGGCCCTTGATCTGCGAGCCCTTGATCTCGCCGGTTTCGGTCGTGATGACCGCGGCGTTGTCCTCGAACTGGAGCCGCGTGCCGTCCGCTCGGTGGATCGGCGACCGAGAGCGCACGATCACCGCGCTCAGGACCTGGCGTCGCATCTCGGGCGTACCTTTCTTCACCGAGACGATAACGAGGTCCGCGATCCCCGCCCGAGGGTAGCGGCGGTGGGTGCCGTGCCAGTTGCGCACCGCGATGATCTCCACGACCTTCGCGCCGGTGTTGTCGACGCACTCCAGGCGAGCCCCCTTCGGGAGGCCGCGGGACCGTCGACCGGCGAGGCCCTTCATGCTTCCTCCGGGGTAGCGGCGGTATCCTCGGCTTTCGGTCTTTCCTCGCCGCGGACCCGATGCGCGGCTTCTCCGAGGTCCTCGACGATGCAGAAGCGGACCAGCTTGGAGAGCGGACGGGTCTCGGCGATGCGAACCCGGTGGCCGGGAGGGACGTCCAAGCACGGCGGCGCGTGGGCGAGATATCGACGCCGGCGCTTCTCGTACCGCTCGAACTTCGACACGAGATGCAACAGCACGCGCTCGACCACGGCGGTGCGTTGCATCGAGGTGGAGACGACCGTTCCCTCCAGGACCTGGCCCCGGACCGGCAGCCGGCCGTGGAACGGGCAGTGGCTGTCGTCGCAGACCGTTTTCGGGGCGCGAACGTCGAGACCGATGTCCCGGGCGCGGCGAGCACGGGCGGTACGGGTCGGCGTCATCGCAACCTCCGAGGACCGAGGTTGAGCAGGCGCTTCGTCCGGTCCTCGGGACGCACGCGAAGGACGTCACCTTTTAACGGTAACTCTCCGGCGGGGAGCACGATCGTCCCCTCGAGGCCGGACTTTGCGACGCGCACCAACCGGTCGCGCCCGGACCGGCGGATCACGAATGTCGAGAGCGTCTCGTCCACGATCGATCCCGAGAACGGGACCACCTGGCCGGGAGCCACGCGCACCGAGACCGGCGCGCCGAGGATCTCCCCGGCGAGCGCCTCGCGCTCGGCGCGGGCCAGTGGTTCGGGGGCGTGGGAACTCCTCGACATCGGCTCACCTCGGCGCCTCCTACGGTCGGCGGCCCTCCGTGGCAACTCGGGAGCGCTCGTTCAGGACAGTGAGGGTCCGCGCGACGTTCGTTCGGAGCGCCCGCATCCGCCCGGGGCTCGGGGGGGCTCCGCCCATCGCCGCGACGCCGCGCTCTCGCAGGAGGTCGTTCTCGGCATCGGCGATCCGACGCCGGAGCTCCTCGTCCGGCAGCGCGCGCAGGTCCTTCATGCGGAGCAGCGTCATGACGCCTCGGGTGCCGGGCTCGCGACCTCGACCGGAGCGGTCTCTTCGACCGGGGGAAGCGCCGCCGCGACGGCCTTCGCTCGCTCCTCTACTCCTTTGACCACGATCTCATCGGGCAGCTTCGCCGTCGGTCGCATGATCCAGACGTTGACCCCGATGACGCCCGGCTTGAGACGGGCTTGATAGAACCCCTTGTCGATCCAGAGATGGACGGCCTCGCCGCAGTACTTGATCGTCCCGGCCTTGAACCGCTCAGTGCGGTGGCGCTCTCCCGTGAGCTTGCCGGAAAGAATGACCTGACAGCCCCGAGCGCCGGATTCCATGATGCGGCGGACCGTCGAGTGGCCCGCGCGACGGAAGTGCCAGCCGCGTTCGAGCGTGGAGGCGAGCTTCTCCGCCATCAACTGGGCGTTCAGGCTCGGATTGCGCTCCTCCTGCACCTCGATCTGTGGATTGTCGAGTTGGAAGCGATGCTGGATGTCCTCGGTCAGACGCTTGATCAGCTCGCCACGGTGGCCGATCAGGATGCCGGGCCGCTCGCAGATCAGAGTGACCCGGGTGCCCATCGGCGTCCGGGTGATGTCCAGTCCCCCGAAGCCGGCGCGCGCGCTCTCCTGCACGAGGTAATCCTTGAGGAGGACCCGGCGCATCTGCTCCTGAATGACCTTACGTTCGGCGCTCATCCGGCCTCCTTTCGCTCGGCGAGCACGATCTCGATGTTGGTCGTCTGTTCGTTCCAGGACGTAGCGCGGCCGTGGGCGCGAGGCATGGAGCCACGCCGGATCTGCCCCCGGGCGCTCGCGGCGACCTTCACGTACAGGCGGTCGGCGTCCAAGCCATCGTACTCCGCGTTCTCCCGCGCGTTGTCGAGCACCTTCAGGATGTTGCGAGCGACCTTGGTCGCGTAGCGGCCCGGACCCACCGCTTTGTGGTGGGCCGTTTCCTGGTTGTACCGTCGGAATGGGATCGCCTGCCGCTCCGCGATCGCCTCTTCGAGGACGTTGCGCGCCCGGTCGACCGGCAGCCCCCGGATGGCGTTGAGGACCTCGTACGCCTTCTTCGGGGAGATCGGCAGCTCGAGCCCCCGTGCGCGGGCGACGTTCACGCCCGCCTCCTCCTGGTAGGTGTAGCCCCGCATCGACCTCTCCTCCCCCCTACTTCAACGGCATGAACTTCGAGGAACGCGTCGCCCCGACGCCCGGGCCAGAGTGCTTCTCGAACCGGCGGGTCAGCGAGAACTCGCCGTAGTAGTGCCCGATCATCTCCGGGCGTACCTCGACCTCGGTGAAGGCCTTCCCGTTGTGGATCGCGATCCGCCGCCCCACATGATCGGGCAGGATGAGCGCGTCCCGGCAGTGGGTCCGAAGGACCTTCTCCTTGGGCGTCGCGCGCAGGCGCTCGAAGAACTGGGTCGTCTCGACGTTGAAGCCGCGGCGGATCGAGCGACGCGCCCGGGCGGTGAAGATCTTCGCGAGCTCTTCGAGGCTCATCGCCTGGAGCTCGGCGAGCGTACGGCCGCGGTAGGTGAACTCTCGCTTGCGGCGAGCCTCGACCTTCTTGCCCTTTCGTGCTCGTGCCATGGAGGATCAGACGCTCCCGCGCTGCTGGTGACTCCGCTTCTTCCGGGTCGATCGCGAGAAGCGGCCGACCTTGGCACCGGGCCAGGTTCCACTGCTCACGGTGCTCGGACGGCCGACATGCTGGTGCGCGCCGCCCCCGAACGGGTGGTTGACCGGATTCATCGCCACGCCGCGGACCTTGAACGCGGC
>DAHVAA010000103.1 GCA_027314845.1 Thermoplasmata archaeon
GTTTGACGCCGGCGAGGACCCTCCCGAACGAACGTCGGAGAAAGCCGAACGTCCCCACGAGGTGAGTGAGAGCGGGCGGACAACACGGACCTCCTCGCTGTTAAACAATCAGAGCACAATGTACTAATATTTGTTAATCTGTGTTAAACGCGTGCGGACCACTCGGGCGGCTCCCGCGACCTACTTTCTCGGGGTGCGCCTCACCTCCGAGGAAGAGTCGCTCCTCGAGCGGTTCCGAACGGACCAGGGACTCGCGACGCGCTCGGACGCGGTGCGGTCGCTCGTTCGGGGAGCCGGAGCCTCCTCCGACTCCGCGATCGAGCTACCGGCGACTCTCCGCAACGAGCTCGAGGAGCTGGTCGAGGACGGATACGTCCGGGACCTCGAGGGCGCGGTCGCGCTCGTCGTGACCCTGGGCATCCGGGAGCTGGCTCGCACGCACGCCGAACATGTGCCGTCCCTGCGCGATCGCGCGCGGTCGACCCACGAGCGGCGGGCGAATCGGCGCCGTGCGGACCGCGAGGGTCGGGGGCTCCTCGGGCGCTAGCCTCCGGGTTTGGGGAAGGGTTGCAACATGGAATCGATGGGGATTGCGTGGAGCGAGCGGAGCGGGTTCATCTGCCGACTGTGCCGTCAGGACGCCAAGCATAATGAGGTGCTGCACATCTCGTACTGCCCGGTCCACGGTCTCAGCTCCCCCCTCGACCAGCTCCCGTGGAGGCCGGAGGCGAGAGTATCCCGCGTCTCTACACCCGCACGGGCGACCGTGGAACGACCGGTCTCAGTGGTGGCTCGCGCGTAGACAAGGACTCCGCCCGCATCCGGGCGTACGGGACGTTCGACGAGCTCGGGGCCGCCCTCGGCCGGGCGGCAACCGAGCTTCCGGCCGAGCTGGCGGACCTGAGCGGGCTCGTGCGACGCCTCGAGAACGAGCTCTACGTCGCCCAGGCGGAGCTCGCCCGCCCCTCGGCCCACCCGCCTCTTAAACATCGGATCGAGGAGCGGCACGTTCTTCGCCTCGAGTCCGACATCGACCGGCTCGAAGCGGGTCACCCACCCGTCCACTCGTTCGTGCTATCGGGTGGCTCTCGGCCCGCCGCGCTCTTCCACGTGGCCCGGACGGTCGCTCGCCGCGCCGAACGTGAACTGTGGACCCTGCACCGGACCGAACCGGTACGCGACGATCTTCTCCAGTGGGCGAACCGATTGAGCGACCTCCTGTTCGCCATGGCGCTTGCGGTGAACCATCGACTCGGGGTCGCCGAGGTCGCGCCGGACTACACGGTCTAGCGTTTCCGATCGGAGGCCACAATGGAGGTCGGAGTTGTAGGGAAGCCGAACGTGGGGAAATCGACGTTCTTCAACGCGCTTACGCTCCTCGATGCGCCGATGGCGCCGTACCCGTTCACCACGATCACGCCCAATCGGGGAGTCGCCGCCGTACGCGCGGCGTGTCCGCATGTCGAGAAGGGCACCGCCTGCACCCCCGGGAACGCGAAGTGTGTCGACGGCACCCGATGGATCCCGGTCAATCTCGTGGACGTCCCCGGTCTCGTACCGGGCGCTCACGCAGGGAAGGGGCTGGGACACAAGTTCCTCGACGACCTGCGCGCCGCCGACGGCTTCGTTCAGGTCGTCGACCTCTCCGGCGCCACTGACCCCGAAGGCCGGATCGACACCCCCGGCGCGCACGACCCGGCCGAAGAGGTCGGCTGGCTGGAGGAGGAACTGGTCGACTGGATGGCGGAGATCCTGGGTCGGGACTTCATCCGCCAGGCCCGAAGCGTGGAGCTCGAAGGACGGAAGCTCGAGGAGTTCCTCGCCGACCGACTCACCGGTCTTTCGATCTCACCCACCGCGATCGCCGCCGCGCTCCGCAACACCTCGGTCGACCGGGCCCATCCAGCCCACTGGACCCCCGACGACCTCCTCCGCCTCTCGCGCGACCTGCTACGGGCGTCCAAGCCCCGCCTCGTGGCCGCCAACAAATGCGACCGCGCCACGAAGCCGCTCGAGGAGGCCCTTTCCCGGGCGGTCGACCCGCTGCCGGTCGTTCCGACCGCCTCGGACGCGGAGCTGACCCTCAGGCGTGCCGCTCGGGCCGGCCTGATCGACTACCGGCCGGGGGACCCGTCGTTCACGGTCCCCGACCCCACTCGCCTCTCCGCCCCCCAAACGAAGGCGCTCGAGGGGATCCGCTCGATCCTGACGGCGTGGGGCGGCACGGGAGTCCAGCCGGCGCTCGAGAAGATGATCTTCGGCCAGCTCCGCATGATCGTGGTGTATCCGGTCGAGGACGAGACCCGCTGGACCGACGGAAAGGGGCGTGTCCTGCCGGATGCGCTCCTCGTTCCCGCCGAGACGCCGGCCCGGGCCGTGGCGTACCGAGTGCACACCGACCTCGGGGAGCATTTCATCCGAGCGATCGACGGTCGGACGCACCGCGCGCTCGCGGCCGACCACCCCCTCGGCCCGAACTCGGTCGTCCGGATCGTCGCTCGGAAGTAGCAGCGCCCTCTAGACGAGACCCACGCCTTCCGCCGAAGGGCGTACGACGAACGGAAGGCCGCCAGCACGCGCCAAGCGGCGCACGAGCTCGGCCTCCTTACCCGGCACGGGAAGCACGACAATCGACCCTCCGGCCCCGGCGCCGGTGAGCTTGGCCGCCTCGGCCACCGGCGCGGCGGCCTCGATGAGCGCCTCGAGTCTCGGGTGGGAGACCCCGACCTCGCGCAGCAGGACCTGGTTCGCGCGGATCAGTTCCGCCGCGGAGGAGCGGTCATCCCGGGCGACCGCACGAATGCCGTCGCGGGCGACCCGGTCGAACTCGCCGAGCAGCTGGGGACCGTCAGGTCGGGCCAGGCGTTGCCCCACTGCCCGCACCGCGTCGGCGGTCGAACGGGGGATCCCGCTGTGTGCGACGACCCAGACCCAGCCGGGGTCGGCGACCCGCGCGACCTCCCAGGTGTGGTCGGGAGCCCGGATCGTCCAGAGCGGCTCCGAGCCGCCGGCGTTGATCGTCACGAAGCCGCCGGCGACGACCGTCGAGGTGTCGCCGGGGCTCCCGACCCCCTGCGCCGACCGTTCGACCTCGAACGCGAGCTGAGCGAGGTCAGCCCGCGGGATCCCGCCCTGGGCGGCCGAGAGGGCGGCGGCGAGCGCGGAGGCGAAGGCGGCCGAAGAGCCGAGTCCCGCCGACCGAGGGATCCTCGAGACGGCCCGTACGTCGAGGGGCGGGCCGTCGGTCCACGCTCGCTCGAGGCCCGCGCGGAAGTAGGCATTGCGCGCGGTCGCCTCCGGGTCCGAGTTGAGCCGGGTCGTCGCGCTCGTCCGGACGAACAGTTGCGTGAAGAGGTCGACCGAGAACACGAGCTCCGGGGCTCCGTGGACGACCGCGTGCTCCCCGAACACGATGCACTTGCCCGGGGCACGCACCGACAGCGGGAGGCCTCGACTCGGGATGGGCGGAAGCGAACCGGTCATCGGCCCTCCCGACGGACCACCACGCGCTTCCCTCGCGCCATCGGGCGGATGGCAAACCGGGCCCCGCGCGGAGCCCGGGTCGCGGGCAATCCCAACAGCTCGACCAGCGTGACGGCGACCGCCGCGACCTCGCTGTGCGGCTGACTCCCCACCGAAACGTTGTACCTCGCGAGACGGTAGAGGTCGGGGGGGACCTTGGCTCCCCCGACGACGAGCAGCACCCGCCGGGCCGACCGGATCCGCGGCAGCGCTCGGCCGAGCGGGAGGCCGTACATCGTCAGGTGGACGACCGCCCCGTCGAACGCGCGGACGACCCCCTTCCAATCGGTCGTCATCGTCACCTCGAAGTCGCCGCCCCACCGCCGGTCGACCGACGCGAGCCGTTCGCCGAGCTCGGGATCGGGCGGATGGAGATAGAGCCGTCGGGCGCCGAGCGCACGGGCGGCCAGCGCGACATGCGTGGTGAGCCGGGGGTCGCGACCGGGCCGGTGGCCCACCCGGAGGACAGAGACCTCGACGGGGGTCCTACTCCGAGGGGTCCGCCTGGAACCGCTCGATGCGGTGGCCACGGTACTCCAGCTTGTCGCTGCGCTTGACGATCCCCTTGAGGCGGGTCGGCGACATCCCGAGCTCCTCGGCGACGTCCGAGAAGAACCGACCGTCCGCCCCGACCGCGGCGTGGATCTTCTCCTCGAGCTTGACGTAGTCCTTGAGCGGCATCATCGCGATCGCGAGGACCTCGCTGATCTCGGCGAGCGGGCTCGTGGTGCTGACGTTGATGGTCGAGTAGTAGAAGTGGTAGCTCTTCTCGGGCTGGCGCTTTCCCTCCCGGGCCACCCACCGGGTGTCGATGAGGCGGAGCTTCTCGAAGAACGCGAGCGCCTTCTCCCCCTCTTTGCCGTACTCGTTCCGGACGTCCTCGAGCGTGAGCCAGCTTTCGCCGAGCCGCTGGACGAGCTTGAGCTTCACCGGCGAGTCGACCGCGCGCAGGATCGGCACGAGGTCGCTCACGTCGTTCACGACCTTGATACGATGAATGTTCGCGACCATGACCGGCTCCTAGGCGGGGGCGGGCTCTTTCCGCACGGCTTCCGCCAGCATGCGACGGTATTTCCCATAACGGTCACCGGGGTCGAAACGGGCCGGATGCGGCGTTCGGGTGGCGCCGCCGCATTCGGGGCACTTCGCTCGGAACGTGTACCGAGCGCAGCCGCGGCAGACACGGAGGATCGAATCGGTCATGTCCGGGCGAACGAGCCCTCCCCGCCGGCCGAGCGGATCGCTTTCAAGGCCGCCTCGGTCGACTTCTTGAGAGTCTCCTCCGCCTGCTTGTACTGCGAGGCTTGGACGCGGATCCGATATCGCGGCGCCCCCACGTACTGGACCTCCACCGAATCCGGGTCGACCTGTTCGGCCGCGAGCAACGCGGTGCGAACGTGGTCGACCCCGTCGGGACCGGGGTCCGACATCTCGAGGGTACCGAGGATGGTCACCTGGGGAGGATCGATGTTCTCGCGGGCGACCTTGAGGAACGCGGCCGACCAGCTCGCCTTCTCGTTCTCCTTCTGGAACCGTTTCGCATCCGCCGAAGCGACCTCGAACGCGCCGAAGAGCGAGCCGTACCGCTCGATCAGCACCGGTCCGAAGAGTTCGACCCCTTCGTCCGCCGAGAGCTTGAGCGCCTGAGCGACCTGTCCGACCAAGCGCATCGCCCGCAGTTCGTTCTTCCACGCCTGGACCTTTTCCCGACGCTGGTGGTCGTTGATCCGCTTCAGCGAGAGGTCGATCTGGTTCTTCGCCGGGTCGACCCGCAGCACGCGCGCAACGATCTTCTGACCCTCTCGGATGTGGTCACGGATGTACTTGACCCACCCCGTGGCGACCTCGGAGAGGTGAATGAACGCCTCGCGCTTGTTGAACTCATCGAGCGTGACGAAGGCACCGAAGTTGCGGATCGAGGTGACGGTCCCAATGACGAGCTCGCCCTCCTCGGGCAGCTCCGCGCGCAGAGGCATCCGGCGCTCGAATCCCCCGGCTAGGCCGACGCGGGGCGGACGAACTCGCCCCGCAGCTTCGCCTGGCCGCCGGTCGGTGTCGCGAGGGTCGCGCCGCAGACCGAGCAGTTGACGGTGGTCGAGGGCCGGCTGAAGACGGTCTGCTCGGTCGAGCAGTCCGGGCACTTCACCACCCAGAACGGAGAAGGTCCTCGCATAGTTCGAACCTCTAGTGGTGCTCCACCAGCTCGAGCTGGCTCGCGCGCCAGCTGGGCGGCTGCACCGTGTACTTGCACTTCTTGCAGCGGTACTTGAGGTAGACCCGGCGCACCGCTTTCGCCCGGCCCTCGGGCTTCGGGCGGGGAAAGCCACCGTAGCCGCGCGTGGCCCGGCGGAATCGCCGCTGGCCCCACTTCAGCTCCGAAGCGGGCCGCTTCTTGCCTTTCTCGACCTCGTGCTCCGTGTGCGTCTTGCACTTCGGGCAGTACGTCGAGACGACCTTTGGATAGTGCATCGGCGGCGGCGGAGACTCGCC
>DAHVAA010000104.1 GCA_027314845.1 Thermoplasmata archaeon
GGTTGCCTCAACCGCAACGACGACCTCGTGCCGACGCGCGGTCTGGACGATGATGCGCTCCGTGCCGCCTTCCGACAGGTGGTCGCGAGGCGGATCCCGTACTACGGGGCGTACATCGGGACGTTCCCGCAGCGGCTCCCCGCGGCCGAGCCCCCTCCCGAGCTCGCCCGGAGCCACGACGCATGACCGGACCGGATTCATCGGACCCTTTCGCCGAATCCGTAGATTCCGTGATGCGGGCGCTCTCAGCCCAACGGTACGTGATCGACCGGGGGCTGGCGACCGCGGTCTACCTCGCGGTCCGGCTCGAGAAGCCGCTGCTCCTCGAGGGGGAGCCGGGATGCGGGAAGACCGAGATCGCGAAAGCGGTCGCCGCGGCGACCCACACGGAGCTGATCCGCCTCCAGTGCTACGAAGGGTTGGATGCGAGCGCGGCGCTCTACGAGTGGGACTATCCGCGCCAGCTCCTCGCGATCCGGCTCCACGAGCGGGACCGCACCACGGCCGAGCTCGAGACCGAGATCTACGCGGAGCGGTTCCTGCTCCGACGGCCGCTGCTCCGTGCGCTGGACGGAGGCGCGACCGATCGCACGGTACTCCTGATCGACGAGCTCGACCGCGCCGATGAGGAGTTCGAGGGTCTCCTCCTCGAGGTCCTGTCGGACTTCCAGGTGACGGTTCCCGAGCTCGGGACGATCCGGGCCCGTCGGGTCCCGATCGTCGTCCTGACCTCGAATCGGACCCGCGAGCTCGGGGACGCGATCAAGCGCCGCTGCCTGTATGCGTACATCGGCTACCCGACGCCCGAGAAAGAGGTCGAGATCCTTCGCCAGCGCCTCCCGAACCTTCCGGAGAAGTTCGCCCGCGAGATCGCGGAGTTCGTGGCGCGCCTTCGCGCGCAAGAGGACCTTGCGAAGCATCCGGGGGTCGCCGAGACGCTCGACTGGGCGAACGCCCTCCTGGCGCTGAAGGAGGAGACCCTGCGGGCTGCTTTGGTCGCGGACACGCTCGGTCTGCTTCTGAAGGACGCCCGCGACCTCGAGTCCTACCGAAGGGACCGGATCGGCGGGCTCCTTGCCGCGCCATGACCGGTCGGCCCGGGTCGAGCGGGGCCGGAGACCGTCTCCTCGATCGTCTCGAACAATTCTTCGACCGCGTCCGCGACGAAGGGGTCCCGGTCGGGACCGAGTCCGCGCTGGACCTCGGTCGCGCGCTCGAGATCTTGCCGCTCCTGGACCGCACCTCCGTTCGAGAGGCTTGCCGCGTGACCCTTCCCTCGTCGCCCGCCGAACTGAGCGCGGTCGAACGGGTTTTCGACGAGTTCTGGTCCGCCGACGATCGGCCTCCCGTTCCTCCGCCCTCGGACGGCGGACCTCGACCCCGCCCACGGGGTCGCCGCGGCGGGGGCCGGCGGCTCGCTCCGCCTCCCGAGCGACTCGGCCGGGATGAAGAGCGGGAGCGGCTCGAGGGACGTTACAGCGCGAACGCTCCCGCGGTCGCGCATCCGCTCGCGGCGGTCGATCCCGAGGTGATGCGCCGGTTCCGTCGCGGAGCCCGCCACTTCCGCCGCTCGGTCGCCGCGCGGCCCGGCCGCCGGTGGGAGCGGTCGAAGGGCGGAACCGTCGACCCCCGTCGAACCGCCCGGGCCGGGATCAGGAACGCCGGCGAGTGGGTCGAGCTCTTCCATCGTCAGCGAGCTCCCCGTCGCGCGGACCTCGCGATCCTATGGGACGTGAGCGGGTCGATGAGGGAGCACACCGCCGAGCTTGCGGCGCTCATCTACAGCCTGCAGCGCCTCGTACGCCGCACCCGCGTCTTCGCGTTCGCGCACGACCTCGAGGAGGTCACGGAGGTGTTTCGCGGTCAAAGCTATGCCCGGGCGCTCCCGGAGCTCGACCGGATCCTCCACCGACCGGGCGGGGGGACCCGGATCGCGCATTGCCTCGGCGTATTCCGGCGCCGGGAAGGGTCGCTCGTACGGCCCACGACGACCGTGCTTCTCGTCAGCGATGGATGGGACCTCGGCGATGGAGACCAGCTCACGCTCGAGCTGGCGCGCCTGTCCCGGCTCGCGCGGGGCGTCGCATGGGTGAACCCGTACGCCGGCGAGCGCGGGTTCCGACCCGAGACGGCGGCGCTCCGCAGGGCGCTTCCGTTCCTCGACCTCCTGACCAGCCCGTCGACGTTCCCCGCTCAGTACCGGCTTGCCCAGGGCCCGCGTCCCCGTGTCCCACCGGCGTGACCGTCCGCCGGGCACGGAAAGATTCATTCCGAGTCGTTCCCTCCCGCGGCCCGGCTCCGTCCGGACGGGGTCCGGAGATGATCGATGCGAACGGAAGGCACGTTCACGGTCCCGAGCCCGCCGACCAAGGTCTTCGACTTCCTTTCGGACGCGCACCGTATCATGGACTGTCTGGACGATCCCCACACGGTCGAGGTCCAGGACCCGTCGCACTTCTCCGGGACGATCACCACCGGGGTCGCGTTCATCCGGGGCACGTTCCGGCTGACCGGTGAGTTCACCGAGCTCGGCCGCCCGAGTCGCGTGGTCGCTCGGCTCCATGGCTCGGGGATGGGGAGCGGGCTCGACGCCAGTGTCGTCATCGAGCTCTCGGATTCGGGGGGCACGACCACCGTCCGATGGACCGCCGACCTCACGCTCTCCGGCCCGGTCGCCTCGGTGGGTGAGCGGCTCGTCCGCAGCACGCTCGACAAGAAGACCCAGGCTCTCTTCGCCCGGGCCCGGGACCTGCTCGCACCGGGGGGCTGAGCCCGGCGGGCGGGGTCGGGCCGGCACGATTTTAGCCCCGCCCGCCTATCGGCGCACGGGTACCATGGCGATCGACTTCGAACTGAAGCGAGCACCGGCCTACCGCGTCGCCGCGATTCGTTGGACCGGTCCTTGGAGCGATGCGTCGATCCACCGACAGTTCGAGCGGATTGTCAAGTGGGCGGACGCCCACCGCCTCCGCACCGGCAAGTGGATCTTCCGCGAGCCCGCCGAACGCACCTGGGAAGTCGCGGTCGAGGTCCGGGGTCGGGCTCGTTCCGAGGGCGGCATTCGCATGAAGACGTATCCGGCGGCTTCGGTGGCGTGTGTCGTCTACGACCCGAAGGTCGTTGCCTCTCCGCTCGTTTACCACGGGCTTGCCGACTGGCTCCGCTGGCGCCGGAGGGACGGGACGATCCGCTCCGTCGGCGACTACCGCGAGGTGTACCGGGGAGACCCTTGGCGAGACGCCCGAGCGTTCGCTCGGACCGAAGTTCAGTTCGTCGTGCGGCGCGGGCCGCAGAAGCGTTAGCCCGGGGACGTGGGAGGGGGCGCTCCGGTCGCGGGGCCGGGGTTCGCCGGCACGCTCTCGCGAGGGAAGGAGCGGCCGTACTTCGCCGCCACGACCTCGGCAAGGATCGCGAGCGCGATCTCGCTCGGGGTCTTCGCCCCCACATCGAGACCGACCGGGGCGTGGAATCGGGACCAGAATTCCTCGGGGACTCCGTGGCGTCGGAGTTCCTCGCGATCCTTCTCGACCCGGTGTCGGCTCGCGAGCAGTCCTACGTAGCGGGCCGGGGTCCCGGCGAGCGCGGAGAGGATCGCGACATCCCGTTCGCCCTTCGTCAGTACGACCACCGAGTCCCGATCCCCGAGGGCCATCTCCGCGAGGTCCGGATGCGCCGCGACGATCACCCGGTCCGCCTTCTCCGTGAGCTGCGGGTGCGGGTCGACCACGACTACCTCGAAGTCGAGCCCCCGGCCGAGCCGAACGAGGGCGTCCTCGACGTCGTCCCGTCCCCCCTGTCCGACCAGGACGAGCCGTTCGGACGGCAGGACCGGCTCGATATGGACCTCGAGCGTACCGCCGCAATCGGTCTCAACGAAGATCTCGTCCGGACCCGGCGTCGCGGCCATCCCTCGCACGGCGGAGGAAGCATCGACGAGGTGGACCCGGACGACCCGGCTCTCCCCGGCGCGCATCGCCTCGAGCGCTACCTCGACGATCGGACCTTCCGGACAGCCGCCACCGAAGGTCCCACCGACCACCCGGCCGTCGTGCGAGATCAGGATCTTGAACCCTCGTTTGGCCAGGGTCGAGCCCTCGGTGCGTACCACCGTCGCCATAGCGAAAGAACGGTGGTGGGCGGCCAGCTCCTGGATCCGGGCCGCGAACTCGTGCGAGCGCACCACCGGGCGAGCCACGCGGGGACTATCTCCTTGTCGCGCCCGAGCGTCCGCCGTCCCGGGAGGGTACTTATCTCCTTGAGATTTGGCCGGACCGGAGATCGGACCGGTTCGATGCGGGGGCACAGCGGTGGAACTGCGACGGGGGGTCTTCGGTCCAGCGACCGCCGTCGGCTCGGAACGGCACGGAACGAACCCTCCGGAGGAGGCGAGGCATGACCGCTTCGACCGGCGCGCCCGTACCCCCGGAGACGGTCACCCTGGCGGGTGGCTGCTTCTGGTGCACGGAAGCGGTCTTCTCCGAGCTTCGGGGGGTACGTTCGGTCGCCCCCGGCTACTCGGGAGGGCATGTGCCGAACCCGACGTACGAGCGGGTCTGCACGGGTCGCACCGGCCACGCCGAGGCCATCGAGGTCCAGTTCGACCCGTCCGCGATCTCACTCCACGACCTCCTGATGGTCTTCTTCACCACCCACGACCCCACGACGCCCAACCGCCAGGGGAACGATGTCGGGACGCAGTATCGCTCCGCGGTCTTCTACCGGGATGCCGAGCAGAAGGCGGCGGCCGACTCCGTCCTCCGGGAGGTCGAGGCTCTGGGGGTCTGGCCCAGGAAGATCGTGACCGAGATCGTCCCGTTCTCGGCGTTCTACCCCGCGGAGGAGTACCACCGAGACTACTTCCGGCGGAACCCGGAGAAGGCGTACTGTCAGCTGGTGATCGCCCCGAAGGTGGCGAAGCTGCGCCACCAGTACGCTGACCGCCTCCGCTCCGACTGACCGAGCTCCGAGGGATCCGGTTCAGGTCGCGGCGAGAAATGCGAAGTAGCTCGCGAACGCGAGCATCGCGGTGCCCGAGAGGACAGTGATGACCTCGGCCGCCCTCGCGGATCGCTCCGCGCCCGTCCGGATCGCGAGGGGGAAGGCGACGATCCAGACCGCGATCGCCCCGAACAGACCGGCCAGGAGCGCCGCGCCGCCAAGGTAGGCGAACGCGAGGCCGGCGGTGAGCCACCAGAAGATCTGGAACGGGTTCGCGAGCCCGAGGCCGAGCGCGGTCGTGTAGACTCGTGCATCCCCCACCGGGGCCGTCTCTGCGGCGCCGCGACGGAGGAGAAGGCGGAGACCGAAGTAGGCCATGACCACGGCGCCAACGGCGTAGATCTCTCGGACGTACGCCCCCAGGTCGACCGCGGCGGAGAGGAGGAAGACCGCGGTACCCAGCACCGCGTCCGCGCTCATCGCGCCCATTCCCGACAAGATCCCTCGTCGGCCGGATCGGACCGCCTGGGCGGCGATGTAGGCGTTCATCGGCCCGGGTGGGACCGTCAGGGAGAACCCGAGGGCGAGGCCGAAGGCGAGCTCGAAGGCGAGGCTCGGCATGGTTGCGCTCCGCCCGATGCTCCCCGGCCCGACCGAATCCCGCCCACGCCTTAGATTGTGGGCGGAGGCGCGACCATTCCGCGCGCCGCGGGCACGCTACCCCGCCGGGGGTGGAGGAGGCGGAACGGACGCGGCGGTCGTGGTGATGACCGGCCCGATCCGGTGCGGTCGCCAGACGATGGCCAGTATGCCCCCGATCAGCGCGCAGAAGAAACCGACGATCAGCCCGGCGAGGGCGAACGGGATACCGACCACGGCGAAGAGGATCGCGAGGATCCCCCAAACCGTGTGACCGGACGGCACCGCCGCCATGAGGATTCCGGCCACCACGGTCAGGAATCCGACGAGGAGCCCGACCAGGAAGAGGTCGCTAAAGGTCCCGAAGACCGCCGCAAAGATGCCGCCGAACAGCGCGACC
>DAHVAA010000105.1 GCA_027314845.1 Thermoplasmata archaeon
GAGTGAGGTCGGGGACCGGCTTACCGACCAGGTGGCTCGTCTTCTCCGCGAGCTTGGGCAGGATCTTCTGGATGATGGCGAACTTGTCGCCCGCGAACTCCCGTCGGCTCTTCCGCGAGAGGTGGGTGCGGAGGTGGCGCGCGGCGGCTTGGAGCGCGAGCGTGAGCTCCTTGTCGATCTCGGGGTCCTCCGAGACCGCCTCCTTCGCTTCGCTCGTGAATGGGACCTTCGTGGAGGCGATATGGACAAGGACGAGCATGGGGCCAGCCGGAAGGCCCGAGCCGCCCTTCTGGTCGAGGCCGTAGCGGCGCCAGTCCATGCTCGCGATCGCGTTCGTGATCGCGCAGGCGCCCTGCTGGAAGAGCAGCGGAACGCGGTTCGCGAACCGGAGGATCTGGATGGGCTGGTCGGCCGGGAGCGCGCCCCCGTAGACGAGCCCGACCTCGACCATGAACGGGAAGCCGCCTCGCACCTTCGGTGGCCGGCTCACGGGCGGGGCGAAGAACTCGGGGCGCAGCTCTCCGAGGACGTTGCGGAGCCCCCGCTTGATGAGCATCGCCCCGATGGGCGAGAGCCCCTCGGCCGACGGCGGGATGAGCGGGGCCGCGTGGAGCGCCGTGAGCAGTCGCTCCTGCACCTCTCCCGACACGCTCCCCGGCGCCTCGCTGCCTTTGAGCCCGACGCTCTGGGCGATCTCCCTCGCGGTCCGCCCGCTGACCCCTTGGAGGTCCTTCGTGAGGAATTCGACGAGCGACGGCCTCTTCGAAGCCTTGAGGAGAACGCCGAGCTCCCCAAGCTCGAGGCCGAACGGGTGGGGCAGGGTCTCGCGCGAGGGCGGAGGAAGGTCGGTGGAGGCTCGCTCGAACGTCGACCGGGTCCCGTCCGGCTCGACCAGCACGATGCGCGCGTGCGGGTTCACGATCGCGGTACCCCGCAGGTACTCGAGCGGGGATTGGCGGCCCCGGAGGTAGCGGCCCTTCAGGACCAGCTCGACCTTCGTCCCGTGCGGCCGGTCCCAGAGCAGGAGGTCCTCCGCGACGACCTTCGGGAGGTTCTTCTGGGTGTCGATCGCGAGCTCGAGGACGTGCGCCGCCTCCTCCTCCTCGACCTTCGAAGTGATCTTGGCCGGACGTGCGGTGGTCAGGTTCGCGTACAGCACCGCCGCCGAGATGCCGATCCCTTGCTGCCCGCGGGCCTGGCGGTTCTGGTGGAAGCGGGAGCCGTAGAGGAGCCGGGCAAAGACGTTCGGGATCTCCCGACGCAGGATCCCCGGGCCGTTGTCGGTGACCGCCACCCGGTAGCGGTCCTCCCCCTCCTTCTGGATCTCGACCAGGACCTCGGGCAGGATCCGCGCGTCGTCAGCGGCGTCCACCGCATTGTCGACCGCCTCCTTGACCGTGGTCAGGAGGGCCCGTTGGAGGTTGTCGAACCCGAGGAGCTGCCGGTTCCGCTCGAAGAACTCCGCGACCGAGATCTCGCGCTGCTTGGACGCGAGCTGCTGGGCGATCGTCGGAGGGGTCACGGCTAAAATGGGGGGCCGCCGACCTCTATAAGAGCCGCGTTCGAGTCGAACGAAGGGCCGTCAGAGAGAGGGGGCGGCCGGCGCTCCGGGACGGGTCGCGACGTCGCGCAGGACCGGCCGGACCGGTCGCCACCGGGTCGACTCCGACGGGTCGATCTCGACCGTCGTGAGGCTCTCCTCGCTCCCCAGCGACGGGAACGGCACCGGAGAGAGGGGGAGCGGCTCGCCGCGCGCGTCCCACGCCCCGGAACCTCCGCCGAAGACGACCCCGTCCTCGACGCCGACGCGGTTCACGTAGACCACGGGCACGGCGTTCTCGATCCCCCGCGCCGGAAGGAGGCGTTCGAAGAGCCGGCGGCTGGTCACGGGCGACGCGGAGATGATGAGGAGGAGCTCCGCCCCCGCAAGGGCGAGTTGGCGGGAGACCTCGGGGAAGAAAGTGTCGTAGCAGATCTCGAGGCCCACCGGGATGGCCCCGAGATGGACCGGGCGGCTCACGTCGGTCGCCGTGAACTGGACCCCCTCCTCGAACGGGCCGAACGTCGGTAGGTAGCGTTTCACCTGGACGAACAGTTCCTCGTTCGGCAGGAAGGCGAGGGCCGCGTTGTGGATCTCCCCCTTACGTTCGGGGGAGGCGAGCGGGCTCCCGACCACGATCGTCGTCCGGGTGGACCGGGCGAGCTCCCGCAGCGCCTCGGTGGTCCGGTCCCCTTCGGTCAGCGCGAGACGGTGGAACCGGTCGCCGACCCGGTAGCCGGAGAGATAGAGTTCGGGGAAGACCGCGACCTCGGCGTGCGCGGCGCGTACCACCTCCCCGATCCGCTCGGTGTTCCGTTCCCGGTCCCCGGGGATGGGGGCGAACTGGGCGAGCGCGATCCGCATCAGTAGAAGAATCGACGGACGCTGATCAGATAGATGAACAGCACGACCAGGATCAGGAACAGGATCGTGATCGAGTCGGTGAAGAACAGGTACGCCGAGGTCGCGAAGACCAGGACGATCGTCGTCCAGAGCGCCCAGGTCTCCTGACGCCACAGCGCGGTCGCGACCCCGAGCAGCGAAGCCCCGAGGACCACGAGGATCGCGGCCCCGTAGACGTCGATCGTCGGGAAGATCACGAGCGACATCGGCACGAAGTTGCCCGCGAACATCGCCAGGAGGTAGAGGATCCCGCCGAGCACCATCACGACCGCGAACAAGCTGATGAGGATCGAGATGACCGCGACCCCGACCGGAAGCCGCGGCCGGACCGGGGTCGGCTCCCAGCGGGGGGGGAGGTGGTCGAAGCTGACCGGACCCTCTCCGCCCGACCCCCCGACCGCGTGCGACGTGCTCATGAGTCCCTTCCGACGCGGCGAGAAGAGCCCGGGCAGGGGAGATGTAGCTTTCGTTCGACGCGCGGGGTCAGAACCGTCGCTGGGCCGCGCCGTGGGCGAGGCGTTCGAGGAGGTCGCGGTACGGGCCACGCGGGATCGGGTCGAGGGAGCGGACCGCGCGCTCGGTCCAGCTCGCGGCCTCGGACGAGACCGAACGCTCGGCGTCGGAGAGGTCCGTGAGCTCCCTCAGCCGCAGAAGGTGCTTCTTCCGCTTCCGGCGCAGCTGGAAGAGCGTCTCGAACTCCGCCTGATGACGCGGGTCGAGCTGGGAATAAGCGGTGAGGGAGAGGACGGTCGGGTTCCCCTCGCGGAAGTCGGTGAAGAGCGGCTTGCCAAGCAGGTCGGGGTCCCCGTAGACGTCGAGCAGGTCGTCCCGGATCTGGAACGCGACGCCGAGGGACTTCCCATACGTCTCGAGGGCGTTGACCACGACCGGGCTCGTCTCGCAGAACTCGGCGACCGAAGCGAGCGCCGCGGCGATGATGGCCGCCGTCTTGCGTTCGGCGACCCGGAAATAGTGTTCGCGGCCGCTCGAGAGGTCGAAGCGCGACGCCTCCTGGAGGACCTCCCCCTCGACCAGGTCCGCGCAGGCCTCACCGCAGCGCAGGATGATCGATTTCGGGTAGTCCGCGGCAAGCTCGAAGGCGCGCACGAACAGGTAGTCGCCGGTCACGATCGCGAGCGGCATGCCGAACGTGCGGGGCATCGACGGCCGGCCCCGCCGGGTCTCGGCGTGGTCGATCACGTCGTCGTGGACGAGCGTCGCGGTGTGGATCAACTGGAACGCCGCCGCGAGCGAATGGATCGGCCCGGTCGACTCGGCGCCGAGCGCCCGGTGCGCCGCCGCCATCAGGAGCGGGCGGACGCGCTTGCCGCCGGTCGAGCAGGCGTAGCGGGCCGCCTCGGTCAACTGGGCGTAGGTCGACCCGAGGACCTGGTTGAGCCGCCAGTCGATGTCCGCGACGTCCCGGACGAGCGGCGGGAGCACCGTGGAAAGCTCCGCGGCCGTCGCCGAGCCCAGGGTCTGGGCGACCAGCGCGTCGAGCGACGCCGCCTCGACGCCCGGGGGCGGGTGCGGGGATTCCGTCACGAGTTCCCTCCCAGGCGGGCGGGACGACGCAGCCGCATCATCGCTTCGAGACCCTCCGCCCCGATATATCGCATGCCTAGGGCCAGGAGGGGGTCGATCCCGGCCACCCGGTCCCCCAGCCACTGGAGGCGGGCGGCCCGGGCGAGCGGCGCATAGAGGGCCGACCGCCAGGCCCGGTCATACGCCGCGAGCGGCGTCCCGTCCCGGACGTGGCGGGCGGCCGCGGTCCCGGCCATCCAGCCGCTCAGCATCGCGGTCGGGATCCCCCCGCCGTTCGTGGCCATCACGAGATTCGCGGCATCCCCGGCGAGCAGCGCGCGTCCGAAGGTGAGCCGGGCCGGGGGAGGTCCCACGGGGACCCACCAGCGGGTCCGCTCGCGGGCCGGGCCGAGCCCCTGGTCGGAGAGGAACCGGTCGAGGAGGCGGTCGAGCGAGGCGCCCGGGGGCACCGCGCGGACGCCGAGCCCCACGTTCGCGTCGTTCGCCCGGGGGAAGAGCCAGGCGTAGCCCCGGGGGGCGGACCGGCCGAAGTAGAGGTCGATCTCGTCGGAGAGCGGGCCGTCGACGGTCGCCGTGATCATGCGGAACATCACCCGCTCCGGGACGAAACCGACCGAACGGGCCACGGTCGACATCGGGCCGTCGGCCCCGATCACGACGTCGGCGCGGATCTCCCGCCCGTCCGCGCACCGGACGACGTCGTCGTGCACGCCCGTGACGCCGACCGGATACCGGAGCTCCGCGCCCGCTCCCTCCGCGCGTTGGGCGAGCGCCTTGTCGAACGCCCGCCGCGACACCGTACACCCTTCCAGGGGGAAGCGGAACCGGTGGCCGTAGGGCGAGATGCAGGTCATCGACCGGGTCGTGCGGAGCACGGTGTTCGGGGGGACGTCGAACGCCGCCGCCACGAGCGCCGGCTCGGGGAAGAGATCGAGGAGCTCCCGGGGGGACGGGAGGAACTCGCCGCACTGGACGGGATGGCCGAGCTCGGGGCGATGGTCGAGGAGGATCGTGCGGGCGCCTCCTTCGGCGGCGGCCCGGGCGGCCAGGGACCCCGCCGGTCCCGCCCCCACGACCGCGACCTCGAATCGCTCCACGGGCTCACGCCCCGATGCCCACGAAGTGCTGGGCGGCCGCCTGGATCGCCCCCAGCACCGGCTGGGGGTAGACCCCGACCGCCACGATCGTGATGACCGCGATCGCGATCGCCGCGGCCCGTCCGTAGCCGAAGCCCCCGGCGGGGAGCGCGGTCGGCTCGGAGCCGCCCACGACCGCCCCCGCCGGGAACGTCTCGCCCGCGGGCTCCTCGAAGAACATCACGCGGAGCACGCGCGCATAGTAGAACACCGAGAGCGCGCTGTTGAGCAGGCCCGCGACCGCGAGCCAGACGAAGTAGCCCTGGGCCTGGACCGCCGCGCTGAAGAGAACGAACTTCGAGACGAAGCCGATGGTGAGCGGGACGCCGGCGAGGCTCAGGAGCATGAGCGCGAAGGCGACGCCGACGACCGGGCGGCGCGTCCCGAGCCCCCGGTAGTCGTCGATCAGGGGTCCGACGCCCCACGCGGTGACCCCGGCGACCAGGAGGAAGGCGGCCCCTTTCATGAAGACGTGCGCGAAGATCTGGAGCGTGGCCCCCGCGAGGGCGGGCGCGGTGCCGACCGCGATGCCGATCAGCATGTACCCCGCCTGGCTGATCGAGGAGTAGGCGAGCATCCGCTTCATCTCCTTCTGCAGGAGCGCGAGGACGTTCCCCACGGTCATCGTGAGCACGGCGAGGACGCTCAGGGTGATCTGGAGGTCCGGGCCGAGCGCCACCGCGCCGCTCGCGAACGGCGAACCGGTGCCGGTCCGCACGAAGAGGATCGGAGCGAGGA
>DAHVAA010000106.1 GCA_027314845.1 Thermoplasmata archaeon
TCCTGAGCGCCTTTCGGAGCGGCGCTCTCCCTCCGATGTTCAAAGACCAGCAGCTCTCGCCGACCTGGGTACCGGACCTCAGTCGGGCGCTGGAGCAGCTGGTCCAGCGGCGGAACCCCGGCATCTACCATGTTGCCTCGCCCGAGGTCACGACGCCGCTCGGGTTCGCGCGGGAGGTCGTCCGGCTCGCGGGGGGGGACCCCACTAGCGTCCTCGAGGGCTCGATCCGGGGCTCTCGACCGCCGGGTAAGGCTCCCCGGCCGGTTCTCGGCGGCCTCCGCAGCTCGGGGTCGGCGGGGTGGAGCCCCACCGTCACCCACTGGAAGGACGGGCTGAGCGAACTCGCGACCGAGGAGGGCTGGGCCCGGTGAAAGGACTACTTCTCGCCGGAGGGCACGGGACGCGACTTCGTCCCCTAACTTTCACCGGCAATAAGCACATGATCCCGGTCGCGAACCGCCCGATACTTCTGTACGGTCTCGACCATCTCCGGCAGGCCGGAATCGAGGAGATCGGTATCGTCCTCGGTCCGATCCAGGAGGGGATCCGCGAGGTCATCGGAGATGGGAGCCAATGGGGGCTTCGAGTGAGCTACATCCATCAGGGCGAACCCAAGGGTCTCGCGCACGCGGTCCTGTGCGCGCGGGAGTTCCTCGGGGACGACCCGTTCGTGATGTACCTCGGTGACAATCTCCTTCAGGAGGGCGTTCGGCCTTTCGTTCGGGCGTACGAGGCCAGCCACCCGGACGCGATCGTCGGCGCCACGCCCGTAGCGGACCCACGCCGTTACGGCGTCATCGAGCTTGACGGAGAGCGGATCGTTTCCGTCGAGGAAAAGCCCGCGCAGCCTCGTAGCGACCTCGCCCTGGTCGGGGTCTACCTCTTCACGCGGAAGATCGTTCCGGTTATCGAGCAGCTGAAGCCCTCGAAGCGGGGAGAACTCGAGATCACCGATGCGATCCGGGGCTTGCTGGCGCAGGGCGGACACGTTCGTGCCCAGCGGGTCGGGGGGTGGTGGAAGGACACTGGGCTACCGGCCGACCTCATCGAGGCGAACAACCTGGTGCTCTCGACGCGTCCGGTGAAGGATTTCCGGATCTGGGGCTCCACCGAGCCCGGGGCTAAGATCTCGGGGGCCGTAGAGATCGGAGAGAACTCCCGGGTCGCGGCGGGAGCAGAGATCACCGGTCCCGCGATCATTGGAAAGGACGTTACGATCGGCCCGGGCACCCGGATCGGTCCGGGAAGCGCCATCGGTGACGGCTCAACCCTCTCAGGCTGTTCGGTCCGAAGTTCGATCGTCCTGGAACGAGCAGCGATCGAGGGACCTCTCAAGCTCGCGGACAGCATCGTCGGCCGCGATGTGACACTGAAAGCTCGCACCGCGCGGTCGGACGAGGCTCAGATCATCGTCGGAGACGCCGCCCGGCTGCTCCTATGACCATACCGGCGACCCCCGAACGCCGGCGACTGTCGCGCCTACGGCGCGCTGCCGATTGACGCCGGCGACGCCGAGCGACCCGGCCACCGGTCGAGACCCTGAAGGGCCGCAAGAACGGCGGCCCCCCGATCGCGCCGCTCGGGCAACAGCACTAGGGAACCCGTGACCTTGAGAGCCACCCTCGCCGCGATGAACGAAACCTCCGTCGGGTACCGGCGGAACCACGAACGGAAGAACCGCAGAGTGTCTCGGACGATGTAGAACGCCCGCATCGGCGAATGCGTCCGAACTCGCCAAACCTGCCCCCCGAACGTTACCGAGTGAGGCGCGCCCAACTGGTGGCCGATGCGCACGGACCCTGAGGAGAACAGACGATACCCCTGTGACCGCAGCCGTAACGAAAAGTCGTAGTCCACCGCGTCAACGAAGAGTCGCTCATTGAACGGCCCCACCCGCTGAATGGCCTCCGCGGAGAGCAGTGTGCCGGAGTTCTGAAACGTCGGTTGCAGTGTGGCCCCCTCGCTTGACTCCGGACCCTGCCGTCGAGTCCAGCCCAGCCGAAGTACGGAGGTCAGGCGGTCGACCGCTCCGAGGGGAAAACGGCTCACTTCCACGCTTTCGACGTTGGTGCCACTGAGCGAACCAACCCGCGAGTGTTGCGAAAGCCGGAGGAACTGTGCGACGAGGTGCCGGGCCGACCCGGGAGCGAGTACGGAATCTTGGTCGAGCAGCAAGAGGAAGTCAAAACCGAGCTGCTCCGCGATGTGGATCGCCTGGTTGTAGGCCGCCGAAAGACCCCGATTCTCACGATTGAACGTAGTGGAGAGTCGCCCCTGCCGCCCCGGACTCGCGGAGACCGACCCGAGCTCGGACACGATCCGATCGAGCGTAGCGATCGCGACCGGGTCCTCGTCGTTGCTGACCAGGACCACCGCGTCCAGTTCCCGGAGGTAGCCCGCGAGCGTATCGTGGAAACCGTCGGGCGGCCGAAAAGTGACCACCACTCCCAGGACACGCGGGTCCGCGCTTTTCGCGGCTGCGCCGGCCATTAGGCGACCTACCGTAGGGTCATTTCTTTTAAGACCTCTGAAGGGTCAGATTAGACGGTGCCCCACCGGTCAGCGCCCGGCCCGCCTCGCCCGCCCGGAGTGGGCGACCGCTCGGCCGACTCAGCGCTGGGCCGCCCCGACGTGCCCGCCGAGGTTCGCGCGGCCAGCCCCCGCACAGGGTTCGACTGGTCCATGGACCGTCGGATGGTAATCGCGATCGCAGGCTTGGCGGGTCTGGTGGCTCTCTTCACCTTCGTGCTCCAGCCGTACGACACGTTCAACCTCGGACTGTTTCTCTACGACGGCAGCTACCTGGCGCTCGGTCAGACGCCCTACTCGGTCCTCGCGATCCCTCCTCCGCCCAATCTCCTGATACTTCCCCTCGGCGCGTTCCTCGCGTACGCAGCTTCGGGGTTCAATCTCGAGGCCGCGGTGGGTTTCTTCAAGGGGGCCAACGCCGTCTTCCTCGTTCTCACCGCGCTCGTCACATCGAATCTCGTGGGCCTCAGCACGGGGTCCCGCCTCGTCCGATCGCGGGTATTCTCCTCGCTCGTCCTGAGCTTCCCGCTGTTCTTCTATTCGTTCATTCACGTGCAACTCGACATCTTCGGAATGTTCTGGGCGATCCTCGGGATCTATCTGTACTACGTCCCGTCGCCGAACGAGTCCTCGGGTATCTTACGTCGAGTTTCGGCCGGAGTGATCCTCGGCTACGCCACGTACTCCTACGTCATTCCGGTCATTTTCCTCCCCACGATGGTCGTGTTCGAGCGCCGCTGGAGGGACCGAGTCATCCTTGTGGTGTCGTACGCGCTCGGTACCCTGCTCTTCGCGCTCTCCTACCTCCTTACCGGAGTGTACTCCCCGACGAGCCCGATCGGGGGTTCGCCCGGGCCGAACTCCCCGTTCTCGCTGCCCTTTGTCCTGGGCAACTTTCCCTCCGCCTCTCTGACGCCGGTGTTCCTGGGGATATGGCTGGTCTCGGCCGCCCTGCTCCCGGTCCTCCTTCGGCGGCTCCGCGCCGACGTCCCGACCTCATTCTTCGTCGCCCTCACCGCGTTCGTGATGCTCCTCCCGATCTACAACGGAGACAACTTCGTATGGATCGTCCCCTGGCTGGCGTGGACCCTGGCCGTCCATTCCAAACGCCTTCCCGTGAGCTGGTGGACCTTGATCGGCTCCGGGCTGATCTTGCTTCCCGAGATCGTCGTGTTCAACTTCTGGGATGGATTGATCGGGATGGGGACGGGGATCTACTACCTCTTCTACCCACAGTTCGGCAATCCGTACGTCATCTGGGAACATGTCCCCTACGCGCTGCATCTTTCCCAGCTGCTGATGGCTCTGACCTTCGCGGGGATGCTCTGGGTCTGCATCTACTCGGCTCGAGCTAGCCGCGTTCGGACTTCGACCGTTGGCGGCGGCGAACTGCCGGCATCGACGTCGCGCAAGGAGCCCGCTCCAGGAGTTCCTTCCCGCGCGCGACGGCCTTCCACCCTAGTCGGTCGGACGCTGTTCCAGCGCCGCGCGCTCACTCCCTTTCTGGCCGTCATCGCCCTGCTCGTTCTGCTCGTGCTCGGTGTCGCCCAGCCCGCCCTTTCAGCGGGAATCGGGGGAACGGCGCCGGAGTTCCCTTTCGGAGTGTTCCTAGTTCATCCGCCGGTCAACGCGAACCTGACCTACTCGTTGACCGACGGGGGTCGGACCGTCGTCCTGCCGGCCACCGTACCCGCCTTCGACACCCCGATCGCCTTTCTTAGAAACGCCAGCGCCGAGACCTTCTCGGCCAGCCTCTCGTTGGGGGTGGAAGCGCCGGCCGGCGCAGTGTACAACACGACCGTGCTCGCGACCCAGAACCTGTCGGTGGACCTCGTGGCACGGCCCGTGGTCCCGCTCGGGCCGAGCATCCTTCCGGTCAGTGGCTCCCAGAACGTTCCCCCCGGTACGTCGATGCAGCCTCCGGAGTGGCAGGGAAGCCCCTTACCGGTCTACTCGGTTTCGGGCACGGGTCTCCAGTCGTACGCCTTGGCGAACGACCCGTCCCTCCTGGATGCTTTCTTCTTCCACCTCTCCTCGCTCCCGTTTCCACAAAACGTGGTCTGGAGCCTTTCGACCGGAGCCGCGACCGCGGAGCTGACCGCCGCGCGGGTCGGCGCCCACGACGTCGGCTACGGGTTGGCTTACACGACCGCTCCGGACGAGTGGCTCGGTACGCCGAACGCCGTAGTGAGCTCGCTCTACTGGAACGTGGTCGAACTGGCCCCCCAGGGGACCAGCGTGACGGTTCTGCTCAACGGGGTCCCGCTCGGGATCGTCCCGGCGCGATCCGCCTCGCTCGCCCTCAATCTAGGCCGGTTCAGCGGTCAGGCGCAGACGATGAACGCGGCCGCGTTTGACGGTGAAGCCACCGCGGCCTTCTCGACCCCCGCGCCCCTGCCAGCCGATCTAGGGGTCGTGGTGGAGGTCAACGGGGTGTACCAGCCGATGATCTCTCCGTGGAACGGAGCCCTCTCCTTCACCGCCAGCGGGAGCTCCACGACGCTCCGGATCGGTGCGAGCCTCTGGTCGGCAGAGTCGGCCTACCCCGTGTTCCAGCTCGGACGGATGAGCACTTCCTCCGTCACGATCCTGTTGACGGTGTCGGAGTTCACTCTGGAGAGCTCCTCGGACCGTAGCATTCTACCGGTATTCCTCTGGCTCACCGTGGCGACCCCGGTCCTATTCTCGCTGATGCCGACCCTGGGTGGGTGGGTCCGACGACGACCAGCTCGTGCCGGGGATCTCCCGGCCGGCCACTCTATCTCCGGGCCCGTGCCCGAGGAGCGAAGGAGTTGACCGACGGCTCAGGCGCCCCGACGACCATGCCCACGCCTCCGACCACGGTCTCCGTCCTGATCGTGGCGCGTCAGCGAAAGCAGTACATCGCCCGGGCGGTTCGCTCGGTGCTGGACCAGGTAGGAGCCGGCCCCATCGAGATCCTGGTCGTGAAGGACTTCCCGGAACCGTTCGTAGACGGCTTGGCCCGGGACGGTCGGCTCGTCCTCCTTCCGATGGGGGAAGAAGAAGTAGGCGAGTCGCTCGCGAGAGGCGCCTCGGCCGCGCACGGCAGCGTAATCGCCTTTCTGGACGATGACGACACCTTCGAGCCGACCAAGATCCGGCGGGTCGAGGAGGCCTTCTCCTCCGACCCGAAGCTCGTCTACTTTCATACCGGGCTGCGGCTCTTGCATGACGACGGCGCGGTCGCCCGAGGGCTCTTCCACCAAAGCACCTCCCGGGACCTCGAGATCGACCCCGCGCAG
>DAHVAA010000107.1 GCA_027314845.1 Thermoplasmata archaeon
GGCCACAGCTCGGTCTCCGCGGATACTCAGGCGACCTACTATGCGGGCAACTACACCGCCGAGCTCGTGGTCACGTCGGCCAACGGGGCGAAGGGTTGGGACAACGTCACCATCACGTCGCTCCCGGGGGTGCCCCCGGTGATCGTGGTCACGGGGGTCGAGACGCCGATCGTGACCCAGACGGTGCTGTCGGTCTCGGCGGCGAAGTCTACCGACTCGGACGCTACGATCCTCTACTACAACTGGACGCTCGGCACGTCCGCGTTCCACGGCGCGACCCAAAACCTCTGGTTCAACGCGACGGGCACGTTCACCCTCGCAATCACCATCACGGACTCCCGCGGAGCTTCTGCGAGCAAGTCGTTCTCTATCGTGGTGACGCTGCCGACGAGCAATACGACCTCGATCCATTTGGTCGTTAGCGAGGCGAAGGCCCCCGCTGGGGACCTCTATACGCTGTCGGTCGCGAGCTCCGACGGCATCACGGCGGCAGACGCGTTTCTCGGGGGGACGGTTCTCTCACTGACTCAACTAAACGCGACGGCCTATGCGGGAGGGGTCGCATACGCAAACTACACGCTCACGCTCGACCCCGCGTCGTTCTCTCTCGGCGACTATGTCGTCAGTTTCACCGCCTGGAACAACGCGAGCCAGACGAACACGGTCTCGGCCGCGTTCGTGGTGGCCGCGTCGTCCTCCGGCTCAGGGTTCAATCTCTTTAACGCGGTCGGTGGCGAGGTCAACTTTTGGCTGATCATCACCGGCATTATCGGCACCGCGGCCACGGTCTACGGGGTAACTCGACGGAACACCGTGGATGTGAACGTCGCGGGAGTCCAACTCCAAGGGCGCAAGGGCAAGCCGCTCATCGTGACCAGCACCGGCGCCAAGGAGAAGAAAGGAGGCAAGCGGTGAAACACCTATACAGGGACGGCGCAGAGAGAGGAGAGATCAGGGACTTCCAGCGGCGCTACGGCAAGCGCAAGGGACGCGCGATCTACGGGGCGGTCGTGGGGAAGGTCAAGCGCGAGCGCGCGGCCAAGAAGCGGAGGCGCTGATGGGGAAGGGCGGCTCGATCGTGGCCATCGTGTTCGGCACGATCTTCGTCGGCGGGGGGTTCTGGGCCCTGTACGTCTACGAGATGTGCCGCTCGTTCTTCGGCACGTCCGGGCTCGGAGCGGTCTGCGGCGAGGAGGAGGCGGCGTTCGTCTTTTCCTTGGTGCTCGGTTTCGTCCTGCTGCTCATCGGTGCGCTGACGTATCCCCGCAAGTCGAAGGCCCGACACCGAAAGGCCGCGTCAAGGAGCGACTGATGGGGCTTTTCGGGAATCGGAGCAAGGTCCGACGCCGCGACTGGGCTCAGGTCCGGGCCGACGCAAAGCGTGCCCAACGCGAATCCGCCGAGCTCCGCCGGCAGGTCGCGAAGTCGCTGATGTCCCCGGCTCGAGCCACGGACCGGGAGATCAGCGGCAACATGCAGCGCATCGACCGCCAACTGATCCACCTCGAGAAGCTGGGGCATCAAGTCGACACGAACCGAGAGACGTACGGCAAGATCGCCGCTGAGCAGGCTCGCCTTCGGGAGCAGCGGCGTGGCCTCCGAATGGCCCAGAAAGCCAAGAAGAAGGGCCTGAAGGTGGACTGAGACCGTGGGAGCACCGGGCGCTGTCCTGACCGCGATCCTGTTGGTCCTCCTCGCGGTGGTCGTTTGGCACTTCTGGGGCGACCTATCCGCGATGTGGCACTCGATCGCGAGGAGCATACCGTGAGGCAGAAAACAGCCAGCGCCCGAAGGGCCGCGAGGACGGCCCTGGTCTCGACCGCCATCACGAGCGTCGAGGTAGTAGGCGGCACGCTAACGGGAGTCGGCGTGGGGTTCGTAGGGACCGGCGGGGCCTGGCTGATCGGCGTGGGCCTCGGCACCGTGGCGACGGGGGCCGGCGTCGGGACGTGGCTCCGAGAGCGGGCCGGGAGGAGCCGTTGAAGCGTCTCCTCGCCCTGATGCTCGTCCTGGCGGTCGCCATGATCGCGACGGCCGGGGTCGCACCCGCCGGAGCGCAAGTCGCCGCCGGACACGCGCCCGCCGCGCCGTCTTCGGCCTCCTCGACGAATGTGGCCTACTTGACCGTCTACACCCGGCTCGCTGCAAGCTCCAACGGGCCGTACCTCTACGTGCCGGCCAACTCGACCGCCGTGCTGGTCTACCCGACGTGGATCGTTACGTTCGTCTCCGACCAGTCCCAGCCGTACACCATCGTCGTCGACGGCCTGCAGATAGCCTCCGCGTCGGCGATCGGGGTGCAAACGGCGGAGTTCAACGTCACGGGAAGCACGGCCACCGTCCAGATCGGTTTCGCCGGGTCCGTCTACCAATACCGGGACGAGCAGGTGGCAACGACCACGGTGCAGACCGCTCCACCGCCGCCTCCCGCCCTTTACACGGCCGCCCAGTTCGCATCCGCGATCCTCTCCATCCAAGTCCAAGTGTGGGTGATCGTGGCCCTCGCGTTCATCGGCTCATTTTTCATGGCGAGGAAACTCGTGATCCTCGGCAAACAGTCCACCGCGACGAGGATACTCTGATGTCGTGGCTACATCGCAAGCCCAAGGACGCCCCGGAGACCGTGGTGAACAACTACTACGGTATGCCCGAGACTCGGGCACTCGCCAATCCCACCGACGGGGACGACGAGGAGGGCGCGGGACCGACGCGCGAGGAGCTCATCGAGAAGGCCGTCCACGATATCCGGCTGCAGACCTCGGCGTGGGCTCGGTTCAAGCAGTGGATGGCCGACCTCGGCTGGGTGACGTTCCTCCTCGGGGGCATCAGCATCGCCATCCTGCCGTCCGAGTGGTACTTGACGGTCCTGACGGTGGCCGTCGCGAACGCCCTGATGTACGGGTACACCAAGTGGGTCTACAAGCCCCCGGTGGTCCCCGTTGTCCAATACGACGACGAGGGGGGCGGAGGCGTCCTTTCGGCGCACCTCATCCCTACCCGCATCTGGGACAACATGGTCAAGGAGGGCCTGACCAACACGATCCAGACCTCCCACGGCCCGACGTACATGGTCCGCTCGATCACCTGGGACGCCGAGCGCCCCGGGCAAGTTCCCGTCGCGGTCGAGTTCTCGTGGCTCCACTACAACGAGCTGAACTTCGCGACGAAGCGGGAGGTGTTCGAGGAGATCCGCACCGAGCTCAAGGTCCTGCGCGAGCAGAACAACCGATACAAATGGCTCCTCGAGAACATGGCCCTGGCGCGAGCGCTCTCCCTCGTCAAGCGTTGGATCGCCATCATGTCCCACGGGAGGTACAACCCGATGAAGGACGAGGAGGACCTCAAACGCGAGATTCTCGCATTGGAGCGGCAGACCGAGCGCAACCGCATCCCCACGAGCCCAGACCACGCGTTGAGGGAGGTCTCGGGGGCCAGCGAGGAGGACTGACGTGGCCGACTCCGAACGGAACGCAGCCGAGCCCTACATGCGCCGGGCGCTCTACGGGGAGCTCGCACAGGACTGGCTCAACCGGCTACGGGCGAGCGAGGAGCAACTCGGCATCGCGCGCGACGAGATGTCCGGCCTCACGCTCGGGGCGCGGAGCTGGGAGGCTCACGAGTTACACCGCTTTCTCCGTTTCATGCTCGGGGAAGAGACCGTGAAGAGCCCCGACTATGATTATGCGCGGCTGCTCGAGAGCAACCTACTCCAGCGGGACGCGATCGAGACGGTGCACGAGCGCGCTACGGACCTCGACATCGCCGCGATCCTTTCGACGGGGTTCCCCTCCGCCGCCCGCGGCCGGTCTAAGGTTCGCCGGTCGGACTGGACGCGGACCGACGACTTTCTCGAGCCGTTCATCGACGCCGGGCCGACCCGGAGCGGCATGCTGATCGAGATGGTCGGGGTGATGGGGTCGGGCAAGAGCAACACCCTCGCCTGGATCGCCGGGAACGCTCTCGAGCGGGGTCACGAGCTGTTCGTCGACTTCCCCTACCGCCCGAAGACGGACAAGGTGCACGAGGTGTACACCCACAGCGACCTCATGCTCGCCTTGGTCAAGTTCGCGCAGTCGAACCCCGAGAAACCGGGGTTCCTCCTTATCGACGAGGCCGGGGGACGCGGGGGCGGCTCGACCACCGCCTCGACCCTACAGGCGCGCTGGGCGTACCAGTTCTTGACCAAAACCCGGAAGTACCGCGTCAACTCGTTCCGAGCCCGCCAGGCCGACAAGCTCCCCGACGACCAGCGGCGCCTTGTCACGGGGCTGATCCACAAGACCCCGGCCGACCGGGGCCTCGTCGCCATCCAGTGGTTCAACGGCCCCCGGGCAGGTACGACGGATGACGCCATCGGGATTCCGGACTGCGCCGAGCACTACACGACGATGTCCCAGACCTCGCTGATCTGGGACCTCGACGTGGAGGAGCTGGACAAGTACCTCGCGCAGCAGAGGACGGCCGGGGACCCGAAGGACGAGCTGACGGCGATCGAGCGGTTCGTCAAGGCGTACCAGATGGGGGAGCGGCCCGAGGGTTACGAGGAGGTGGCCGAGGGCGCCGATCTGACGTTCGCCGCGCCGATGGACCTCGGCCCGAGGCCGCCGGACGGGTGGCCCGTGGTGTGCACCAAGCGGGGGTGCGGGAAGGAGTGGACCTACAAGGGGGACAAGGAGCCGGTGGAGGGGGAGCGGATCCTTTGCTCGCGCGCGCACCAGTCGCACCTGACGCAGGCCATCGTGGAACGGGCCGCGCTGGACCTGAAGCGGGCGAACTCGAAAAACAACAACACCGACCCCGGTGGCACTCCGGAGTAGGCACAGGCGGGGAAAAGCGGGTCCTGCGGCCCGGGTTGGGCCGCTGATCGAGTGGGTCGTGACCGTTCGGAGTCGCTCGGCCACGCTCCGAAGGCTTACGTTGTGAACGGGCGCGAAGTCCCCTATCTAGGGACCGTTGTGAACGGGGGGTTTTATGAACGCGCCCAGACCGCGTCGCGAGACCGAGTTGACACGACGGCACGTCCCGATCGGCAACCGGACGCGCTGGGCTATGACCGAGTAGGGTACGCCGTCGTTTCGGCTCTTCACGATGTAGTCGGCCTGCTCTTGTGTCACTTTCCGCTGGCGCCCAGGGGGCCGGCCGCTGCGGGTGGGCCTCCGCCCCGCCTTGATCTCCTTCATCGCGACGCTCACCCGCTCCGATCGCCTCTTTGACTCGAAGGCCGCAATCACGGGCAGGAGGGCGAGCAGGACGTCCCGCCCGAGGTTCGGCTTGCCGTCCTCGGGTGTGTCAAGCGTCGGCTCCTTGAGACTGTGGAACGCTACCCCCCTCCGCTCGAGGTCCAGGACGGCCTGCGTCGCCCGCGTGAACGCTGCCTCGCGGGAGAAGCGGTCGAGGGCCCACACCAATAGGTGGGACCACTGGCGGCCGGGGGACGCGGCGTCCCTTAGGAGGCGGTCGTACTCGGATCGATCGACCCGCCCGGTACCCGAGACCTTCTCGCGGTAGACCTCGGCGACGTCCCAGCCACGGCGCTCGGCTTCGGCGCGGAGCTCGCGTTCCTGCCCGGCAAGGTCCTGGTCCTCGAAGCGCGTCACGTCGGCGCCTCCAAGGGTTTGGACCTCGCGCGGAGAGCCCGCTCGACCGCGACGCCGGGTCCGAGCCTTCGCCGGGCCACGGTTTTCCTAACGTGGCACCCGTGGCACAAGGACCGTAGGTTGGAGAGATCGAACTCCGCTCCCCCGTCCTGTATCTCCACGATGTGATCGACCTCGGCC
>DAHVAA010000108.1 GCA_027314845.1 Thermoplasmata archaeon
GAGAGCCCCTGGACGAACTCGAGCGCGGCGCCCCCGCCCGTCGAAATGAACTGGAAGCTCTCCGTGACCCCGAGATCGTGGGCGATGCGGGCGGAGTCGCCCCCCGCCGCGACGTGGTAGCCGGCGACCGACCCGATCCGGGAGAGCACCTCGCGCGTGCCGGCCCGGAAGCGGGAGTCCTCCGCCCGTCCGAGCGGGCCGTTCCAGAAGACGGTCTTCGAGCGGTCGATCCGGGAGGCGAACCGGGCGCGGGTCTCGGGGCCGATGTCGCAGGCGCTCGCGTCCTTCGGGATCGCCGAGACGGGATGGGTCTCGGCCCCGACGACCCCCGGTCGCTCGACGACCAGGTCGACCGGGAAGAGCAGCTCCGTTCCCGCGGCCTCGGCCCGGTGGAGGAACTCGTCGACCGCCGGCTCGAGGCCGGGTTCCGCGAGGCTCGCGCCCAGGTCGAAGCCCTGGGCGCGCAGGAACGGGAACGCGAGCGCGCCACCGATCGCGATCGTCCGGGCCCGCCCGCAGAAGCTCGTGAGGAACGGCAGCTTGTCGGCGACCTTGGCCCCCCCGAGCAGGACGACGTACGGTGGGGCGGGGTCCTCGATCAGCCTCGACAGTTCCCGGACCTCGCGTTCGACGAGCAGGCCGGCGAACGCCGGGAGCCGCTGCGGCACCCCGACCGTGGACGCGTGGGCCCGGTGGACCGTGCCGAACGCGTCCTCGACGAACAGCTCGCCGAGATGCGCGAGCTGGGCGGCGAACGCCGGGTCGTTCGCCTCCTCCCCCGGGTGGAAGCGAAGGTTCTCGAGCATCAGGAACTGGCCGTTCTGTAGGCGTGCGGTCTGCTCGAGCGCGTGGACGCCGATGATGTCGTCCGCGAGCGGGACCGGCTGGCCGAGGATCGCGCTCAGCCGGTGGACGACCGGCCGAAGGGAGAACCGGGGATCGTGACGGCCGTCCGGCCGCCCGAGGTGGCTCATCAGGATGGTGCGCGCGCCGGCCGCCCGCAGATGGTTGAGCGTCGGCAGCGCCTCCACGATCCGGCGATCGTCGGCGACCTGGCCGTTCGGCTCCTGGGGAACGTTGAAATCGACCCGAACGAGGACCCTCCGGCCCCGGACCGGGGCGGAAGCGAGCCCCTTCTTCTGCGCCATGGCGGGCCGAGCGGTCGGGCCACTAAGAGGGTTGTGGACGACCGGCCGTCTCGGTCGTCCGGTGCTGGACCTCGACGATGATCTTCCGGGTGAGCGGCAGGTCGAGGCCGTGCGCCCCGGCGCGGCGGACGAGCTCCCCCGAGATCGCCGCGATCTCCGTCGGTCGGCCCTGCTCGACATCCTGGAGCATGCTCGAGCGGTTCGCCGCGGTCGCCCGGGCGATGCGCTCGAGATCGCGGACCGCCTCCGCCTCCGAGAAGTCGAAGCCGTTGACCCGCGCGGCCGCGAGCGCCTCTCGAAGGAGCCCGAGGGCCTCGGAACGGAGCGGCTCGTCCAGCAACCGCCCGTTCGGGACGCCCCGGACGGCGGTCACCGGATTGATCGCGGCGTTGACGAGGACCTTCCGCCAGACCTCCCGGTCGAATGCCGGGACGAGACGCGTGGGGATCCCCGCCCCCGCGAGGAGCCGCGCGAACCGATCGACGAGGGCGTCCTTGCGCGTGCCGGAGGGGCCGGGCAGGAGGAGCTCGCCGGTCCCGGCGGCCCGGACCGCCCCGGGGGCGATCCACGTCGCGGGTACCGTGTTCACGGCCCGGACGGTCCAGTCGGCCGGGACGCGCCATCCCCCGGCCGCGAGCCCCTCCTCGGCGTGCGACTCGACCCCGAGGCCGTTCTGCGGCAGGAGGGTCGGCACGGGCGTAGGGAGGGAGCGGGCGAGCCGACGCGCCGCCTCCCCGAGGTCGAAGGTCTTGACGGTCAGCAGCGCGACGTCGGCCCCCGACCCGGGCGCGAGCTCGGAGGCGGCCGTGAGCCGGACCGACTCCTCGGTCGTCCCCTCGACCCGCAGGCCGCGCTCGGCGATCGCCCGGACGTGGTCGGGCCGGGCGATGAGGAGGACCGTGTGATCGGCCCGGGCGAGCCGCGCGGCGAAGTGGCTTCCGACGGCCCCGCCGCCGTAGACGACGATCCGCACGGCCGCCCGACCTATCCGAGCCGCCGGACCAGGTCGGAGAGCCCGGGCGCCTTGCCCCAGTCCCGCCGGAGCAGCGTGAGCAGCCCTTCGTAGTACCGGACCTGTTCCCGGGCCTGACGGACCTTGAGCAGCAGGTACTCTTCCTCCCGACGGAGCCGCTCGAGCTCGGCCTCGACCTCGCGATGGGTCGCGAGGAGCGCCTCGGGGCTATCGGAGGGGAGCGCTGCGCGGGACACCGTTCACCTCCTTCGGGAGGGTGGACCGCCCCATGTCGTGGACCGCCTCGAACGTGACTCGGACGCGAGCGAGCTCCTTCTTGATCCGTCGCAGCCGGACCTCGAGCCGGCGCCGCCGGTCGCGGATCTCCCCGAGCGACCGCTCGAGGACCTCCATGCGCCGTCGCCACTTGTCGCGCTCCTGCAGGCTCAGGAGCACCGAGTCGACGTCGACCATCGGCGGCGAACGGTCGGGGCGGGGAATCAACTTTTCGGCGGAACGGCGGTCCGCGGATACCGCCCCCCGGGCCGCTGACGTTTAAGCCCGGGAGGGGTGCGGACGGGCCGAAGGGAGTCGCATGAGCGGGCTCAACAAGATCGTCGTGCTCGGCGCTGGGAACATCGGAGGAACGCTCGCGCAGCGACTCGCGGAGGCCGACCTCGCTCGGGAGGTCGTGCTGATCGATATCGTCGAGGGATTGCCCCAGGGGAAGGCGCTCGACATCCAGGAGTCGGCCCCGATCGTGCCGTTCGCGACCCGGATCACCGGTACGACCTCGCTCGAGGGGCTCGCGGGGGCCGACATCGTCGTCGAGACCGCCGGGCTGGCCCGGAAGCCGGGGATGAGCCGCTCCGACCTCCTCGAGAAGAACGCCGGGATCGTGAAGGCCCACGCCGAGGCGGTCCGGCAGAAGGCGCCGAACGCCGTCTGCGTGATCGTGACGAACCCGGTCGACGTGATGACCTACCATTTCCGCCAGGCGAGCGGGTTCCCGTCGCACCGCGTCTTCGGGGAGTCCGGTACGCTCGACACCGCGCGGTTCCGCTGGTTCGTCGCCGACGAGCTCCACGTGGCGCCCCGCGACGTGACCGGCTTCGTCCTCGGAACCCACGGCGACACGATGGTCCCGCTGCTCTCGCTCACGAGCGTCGCCGGGGTGCCGCTCACCCGGCTCCTGCCGGCCGACAAGCTCGCGGCGATCGTCGAGCGGACGAAGAAGGGCGGGGGGGAGATCGTCAACCTGCTCAAGATGGGAAGCGCCTACTACGCCCCGGCGGCCAGCCAGGCGGAGCTGGTCCGGGCGATCGCGAAGGACGAGCACCGGTTGATCCCGGCGAGCGCCTACCTCGACGGCGAGTTCGGCGAGAAGGATGTCTACATCGGCGTGCCGATCGTCCTCGGCCGCACCGGGGTCGAACGCGTCGTTCCGGTGGAGCTCTCCGAATCGGAGCGCACGGCGTTCCGTGCCAGTGTCGAGGCGGTGCGCGCCGACCTCGCGATCCTGGCGAAGCTTCCACCCTAGGGGGCGGGGGGGTCGTCGCGCGATGGTCGGGGCTGCCGTTCCGCCTCCACCGGTCGAGTTCGTCGAGATCAAGCGGCGGCTCGGCACGCTCCGCTACACCACCGATACGAAGGACCACGCGCACATCACCGTCAAGCCCGAGATCTGCGCGCGCTGCCCGCATTCGCAGTGCACGTTCGTCTGCCCGGCGAAGTGCTACGAGCGGATCGAGGGGCGGCTCGTCTTTCGCTACGAAGACTGCGTCGAGTGCGGGGCGTGCGACATCGCCTGCGACCAGGGCTCGGTCACCTGGCACATGCCCCGGGGCCCGTTCGGGGTCCGGTACGCCTTCGGCTGACGGTCGCCGAAGGTCCGCCGCCCGCGGTCAGGGGCCGGGCCCCGTCGCTTCGGCGAACGTGACCTGGTGGTTGCCGGCGAACCCGACCACACTGCCGATCGCGATCCCGAGCGCCTGGCCATAGAGCGGCGGAACGAACAGGCTCGCGACGAACAGGACGACCTCGTTGATCGCGAGCGAGCCCAGCGAGACACCGTAGTACAGGCCGACCCGGCGTCCGAGCCCGTGGCGGTGACCGACCCGGCTGCGGAACGTCCAGCGGTTGTTCCACGTGAAGTTCCACAAGGTCGCGACGGCGAAGGCGATCGCGCTCGCGACGAAGTTGGCGAGGGCGTTCGAGGAGGTCGTGGAGGCGAAGTGGAGCAGGCTCTGGACGAGATTGAAGCTCGGACTGGGGGAGATCGCGTCCAGGACGAGGGCGAAGACCACGAGGTTCACGACCACGCCCGTGAGCCCGACGACCATGAACCGCCCGTAGCGGGCGAGGAACGGCCGTCGACCTGTACGGGCCGGCGCTCCCCCGACCCCCTCGCTCTCCGCCATGACCTGCTCGAGCGGCCGCGGCAGACGGGTCCCGCGCTTGAAGCTGCCGGGCCCCGAAGGGAACCGGGGTCGGACCGCGGGCGGGGACCCTCCCCGGACCGAGACCCCATCGTTCCAGTCAAGGCGCACCTTAAAACCCCACGCCGCCGCTCGCGATCGACGGAGCGCTGCCTACGACCGGTCTCTCCCCCACCCCGGAGGTTCCCCTCTTGTTCCCGTACCGGGTTCGACCGGGGCAGGAATCGATCCTGAAGGAGGTCCAGGAGGTCAGCGGTCGCGGCGGCCCGCTCTTGGTGAACGCCCCGACCGGCAGCGGGAAGACCGTCGCGGTGCTGGCCCCCCTCCTCGAGCACGCGGAGGCGGCCGACCATCGCATCCTCTACCTCGTCCGCACGCACTCCCAGGAGGTCCAGATCCTCCAGGAGGCGCGCACGATCGCGCATCGGCTCGATCGGCCGCTCCTCGCGATCGGCCTCCAGGGCCGCGCCCGCCGGTGCTTCCTGCTCGAGAACGTCGCCGAGATCAAGGGGGCGACCGCGGAGGAGCACGGGAAGCTCTGTGCCGACCGCAAGCGGTCGACGGAGCGGGCGATGCAGGGCGAGGCGCCTCTGGCCGCGCCCCCCGAGCTGCCCGAGGGGGGCGAGATCGACCTCGCCGACCTCGACGGGTGTCCGTACTACGCCCGGGTCCTCCAGTCGGACCTCGAGAGCCTGGTCGACCGGTTCAGTTCGAAGCTCCCCGCTCCGCACGAGTTCGAGGCGTACTGCCGGGAGGAGAACCTCTGCGCGTACGAGCTGTCGAAGAAGCTCGTCCCCCACGCCCGGATCGTCACCGCCCCGTACGCGTTCTTCTTCCATCCCCACATCCGCCGGGCGCTCCTCGACTGGATGCAGGTCACGCCCGACCGGCTCGACCTCGTCATCGACGAGGCCCATAACCTGCCGAGCCAGCTGCGGGAGCTCTCGACCGTGTCGCTGCCGCAGGAGTCGGTGCGGCGCGCCCGGGCGGAGGTCGCCGAGCGCGGGGACTTCCAGCTGCCCGACGGGCCGAGCGCGAGTCGGTTCCTCGACCTGGTCGGCGCCGCGGTCGAGGAGCTCATTCACGCGCTCGTCCGGGAGGACGATGCGATCCTTCCCCCGAACCTTCTCGAGGAGGTGCTGCTGACCAGCCTGGGGGGCACTTCGCATCGGCTCGATACGTGGCTCGGCGCGCTGGCGACCTGGGGAGAGAACCTCAAGGAGGAGCGTCGGCGGGA
>DAHVAA010000109.1 GCA_027314845.1 Thermoplasmata archaeon
ACCCGCGTGACGACCTGGTAAGCCGGGTCCTCCGGGGGAAGTCGCAGGACGAGCGGGGGGACCGGCGACTGCTCGTTGACCCGAGCGGCCGCCGGTGCCCCGAGCCACCGCCACGGCTCGACCAGCGCGGCCCGGGCGAGGAAGCCGGCCGAGGCCGGACGGTGCCGCAGTCGACTCCCGACGTAGGCGAACTCGAGCTCCCTCCAGATCGAGGGCGCATGGAACATGACGTTGTCCGTTCCGAGGAGTACCTGCAGGCCGAGGCGCTCCATGCGCGCGAGGTCCGGCTGTCGGCCGAAGAGCGCGTTCGACCGGGGGCACACGGCGACCGCGACCTGCGCGTCGCGGACCGTCTCGAGGTCGCCGGAAGAGGCTCGGGCGAGGTGGATGAGGAGGTCGGGCCGCGGCTCAAGGTACGAGGCCGGGTCTTCGCGCACGGCCTCGCTGGCATGGAGCGCGTACCGCTTTCTCTCCGCCCGGCAGGCCCGGGCGACGAGCGCGCGAGTCTCGAACGTCTCGTCCCGCGCGCTCGACAGCCCAATCCCGTCGGCGACCTCGAGCACCCGGTCCAGCTCTGCCCGTTCGACCGGACGAGCGAGGGGGCGCCCGAAGATGAAGAGCTGGAGACCCACTCCGCGGGCCGCCCGCCGCAGCAGTTCGATCCCGGTACGTCCTTCCTCCCGGAAATCGATGGATGCGCCCAGTCCTTCCCGCACCATCCGCGCCAGGGCGCCGCGCATCGCCCGGCGCTTGTCGACCGCGCTCGATTGAGCGAGCACACGGAACTTGTAGCCGTGAGGTGGGCGAACGAGGGTAGCGACCGGACCGGGCGGCGGCTCGCGTACCGAGACCGAGTCGCCGAGATGCGTGTGCGCGTTCACCGGCCGAGGGATGACGATCCCGCGGACCCGTCGCTCCCGGCCGCGGGTCCCGTCGGTGCCGAGCTGGCCGGTCTCCACGACCCGGCCTCCTCGGAGCCGCACGTAGGCCGGCCGGGATCCATCGAGGTCGAGGATCGCGCCTTCGACGAGCATCGGACCCGCGCCGGAGCGTCTTTGAACCTTAAGGGCGAGCCCGTCCCGCGCACGAAGGGCTATGGACCCCTGATGCCATCGGCCGCGACCTTGAGGCCGACGGACCGCCCGACCGAACCCCCGCGCGAGCTCCTCGTCTCGGGCCACGTGAACGTCGATCGGTTCCTCACGGTCCAGCGGTTCCCGGCCGCGGATCGGACGGAACCGCTGACCCGTCATCGGGCCGGGCTCGGGGGCACGGCGGCGAACATCGCCCGGGTCGCCTCTCGGTACGGGGTGGCGACGGGGCTCGTCTCGTACGTCGGCGAGGAGTTCCCACGGGCGTTCGAGTCCCTCCTAGGCAACGCTGGGATCGACCTCCGGGGTTTTGTTCGCGTCCCGGGGGCCTCGACACCCACGTGCTTCATCATCGAGGACAGCCGCCACGAACAGCGGACGCTGATCGACCAGGGTCCGATGGGCGATCTCGTCCACGCCCGGCTTCCGGGGGGGTGGATGCGGGAGTACTCTTGGCTGCATCTGACGACCGGGGACCCGGATTTCCAGCTGCGCCTCGGACGACGGGCGCGCGGCTTCGGACTGCGTGTGGCGGCCGATCCAGCCCAGGAGATCCACTATCGCTGGGACCGTCGACGGTTTCGTGCGCTGCTCGCCGTAACCGAGGTGCTCTTTGGGAATCGCGACGAGATCGCGGAGGCGACCCGCTGGGTGGGTTCCGCGGCCCCCACGGGGTTGCTGCGGCATGTCCCGCTCGTAGTTCGGACCGAAGGTGCGGCCGGCGTCACCGCTTACTCGCGAGCCGGTACGCTGCATGTGGCTGCGGAGCGCCTCCCGCGGTCCGGCTCCGCCGTCGGGGCCGGCGACGCGTTCCGGGGTGGGTTCTACGCGGCCTACTTCGCGGGTCGACCGCTCCGCGAGTGTCTTAGGGCCGGGGTTCGTGCCTCCGCTCGCTGGATCGGGGACGACCGGTAGGGGCCATCCATGGAGATGCATGCGTTCGGGCGGCTGACGAGCGTCGAGGTCGCCCGCCAACGGCTCCTCGCGTCCGCCCGACCGATTGGTAGGGTCGAGAGCGTCCCGGTGGAGACGGCGTTCGACCGCGTCGCCGCTGTGACCGTCCGGGCGCCGTTCCCCGTTCCGACGTTCCCGCGTACCACGTGGGACGGCTACGCCGTCCGGGCTCGCGACACTCGGGACGCACGAAAGGACCATCCGGTCGACCTCACGGTGGTCGGAGAGGTGTTCGCCGAGCAGGCGTATCCCGGTCGGCTCGGCCCGGGAGAGAGTGTCGCGATCGCCACGGGAGGGGCGATCCCCGAAGGCGCCGACGCGGTCGTGATCTTCGAAGAGGTCGAGCGGGCCGACTCGAGTGTTCGCCTGCGCGCCCCGGTCACGGCGGGGGATCGCATCTCCCGTCCGGGGCACGACTTTTCTCGCGGCTCGGTCCTCGTCCGTCGCGGCACGGAGCTCACGGCGACCGAGCTGGGCACCCTGGCCGCCTGCGGGCTCTCCGAGGTCCACGTATTCGCCCGTCCGACGGTCGCGATCCTGCCGAACGGCAACGAGCTTCTCTCACCCGGCGCCCCACCGGAGACGGGGCGCATCTTCGAGAGCAACAACGCAGCGCTTGCCGCCGTGGTCACGGCAGCTGGAGGGATCCCCCGACCGGCACCCCCGCTCCCGGACGAGGCGGACCGGATCGAGAGTGCCCTCCGCTCTGCGCTCCGCGACGCCGACCTGGTCCTTGCGACCGGGGGAAGCTCGGTGGGCGAGCGGGACCACCTTCCGCGGATCCTCCCCCGGCTCGGCCGCCTCCTCTTTCACGGAATCGCCGTCCGTGCGGGCAAGCCCACGCTCGCGGCCCGGTCGGGCGACCGGCTCGTGATCGGGCTCCCCGGCCATCCGACCTCGTGCCTCGTCAACATGTACTGGTTGGTCCTCCCCGTCCTGCGGAAGATCGCGAGGCGTCCCGGCCCGGGCTGGCGTGACGGCTGGGCCGTTCTGGGCAGCGATGCGGTCGCCCCGTCGCCGGGCCTCGCGACCGTCGTTCCCCTTCGCTTCGAGCGAGGCCGCGCGTACTCGACCTTCCGAGGTTCGTCGGTGATCACGAGCCTCTCGGGCGCGACCGCGTTCGCGATGCTCCCGCCCGGGCGCCGCCGGGTCCGTGCCGGCCAGCGGATCCGGGTCCATCACCTCCTTCCGCCTCTCGGTCCGGGCGGGCTGCTCTAAGCGCGTCGATCCGTCGGGAGAACCGTTATGGGTCCGCTCCCGCTCCTCGGGCGTGGCCCGGCACAACGTCTCGGTCGCGGTCCTTACCATCGAGGGAACGAACTGCGACGAGGAGCTGGCCGTGGCGCTCCGCGCCCTCGGGGCGCGTCCCGAGATCGTTCACCTGAAGCAGTTCGAGGGCCGGGACGTCCCGGCCGAGGAACGCCGCCGACTGCTCGACTACCAGATGCTCTTCGTCCCTGGAGGTTTCTCCGCGGGCGACTACGTTCGGGCTGGGGCGATCTTTGCCGCGCGGCTGCGCGCGTCGCTCGGCCCCCAGCTCGAAGAGTTCGTGCGCAGCGGCCGGCTGGTCGGCGGCGTTTGTAACGGCTTCCAGGTCCTGACCGAGCTCGGTCTCCTGCCCGGTCGGGCCGACGGCCGCCTCGGGGCTGTGGACGCGGTGCTCGCGACCAACGCATCGGGGCATTTCGAGTGCCGGCCGACCTTCGTCGCGTGGGAGGGGGGGAACTTCCCCGCGCTCACCCACCTCGCTTCCGGCAGCCGCTTCCTGTTTCCGAGCGCGCACGCCGAAGGCCGCCTGATCCTCGGGGGGGATGCGCCGGCGCACCGGGCGGCGCTCGAGCGGAACGGCCAGGTGTTGTTCCGCTGGGTTACTCCCGAGGGAGGTCCCGCGAGCTATCCGTGGAACCCGAACGGCTCGGACGGGAACATCGCGGGCCTCACGAACCCGACCGGTACGGTCTTTGGGCTGATGCCGCACCCCGAGCGCTCGTTCTTCCGTGCGCAGGCGCCCGACTGGACCCGACACGACTCCCCGCGCGGGTTCGGGGACGGCGAGCGGTTCCTCGACCACGTGCTCGCCTACGCCGAACGCCACGTCTGACCCGGGGCCGCGTCGACTCCTCGGCCCGCGAGAGCTTCCAGACCTCAAGCTGCTCGCCGGGGAGAGGACGCCGGGCGACCGTGGAGAGACGTCCGCCGCGCTCCCGCCACGCCCGGGCGATCTCCGCGCGCCGCTCGGCCGACTGAAGAGAGGAGACGACCACGAAGGCCTGCCCTCCCGGCGAAAGGAGGTCGGCCAGGTCGCCCAGGAGCCGGGCGAGGAATCGAGTCCCATCCGGCCCGCCGTCGAGGGCGAGATTGACCCACCGGTCCGGGTCCCGCTCGCCCGGGCGCGTCGGCAGGTACGGGGGGTTCGATAGGACCCTCTCGAACCGGCCGAGCCCTCGGGCGAGGTCGGTCCGGACGACGTCGAGGTCGAGCGACTCGGCCCGCGCCCGAGCGCGGAGACGGCGGAGCGCCTCGGGATTCCGGTCGGTCGCGACCACGCGGGCCCCATCGCGAGCCGCGGTCAGGGCGAGGAGACCGGAACCCGTTCCGACCTCCAGGACGCGAGTACCGGGTCGGCTGCGCGCGAACGGGAGGAGGAGGTAGGTGTCCTCACGTGGAGGGTACACCGCCATAGGGCTGGCATCGCCCGCCGCCCGTGCGACGTCCGTGCGAGCTCCTCGCATGACGAACGCAGGCGCGATGCCTTATTATTCGCTCCACGCCTAGAAGTTCCCATCCGAGTTCTTTCGCATGCCTCGACGCCTCTCCCCACCGGTCAAGATCGGCATCACCGGCCTTCCCGGATCGGGCAAGACCCAGACCCTCCTGCGGATCATCCAGCTCCTGGAAGAGGAAGGCGTGAAGGTCGGCGGCATGGTCACCGAGCCGATCGTCGAGAAGCAACGGCGGGCCGGCTTTCAGATCACCAACTGGCTCACGAAGGAGCACGAGGTCTTTGCCCACGAGACGCTGAAGTCACGAGTTCGATCCGGCCGCTACGGGGTCAACCTCGCGGCCCTCGAGGGGCTCGGGACCCGCGCCCTGGCCGAGGCCCGGGAGGAGGCCGACGTGATCGTCATCGACGAGGTCGGCAAGATGGAGGTGGAGAGCGACGCGTTCACGCAGAGCGTCATGGACACGCTGGACGCAAAGAAGTCGATCGTGATGACGCTCCATAAGAAGTCCCGCAACCCTCTCCTTCAGGACATCCGGCGGAGGGACGAACTACGCCTGCTCGAGGTCACGCCCGTGAACAAGAACCTTCTCGCCTTCAAGATCGTCCACCTGATCACGGGCCGGGCCCACTAGTCCCGGCGCGCGAAGGGGCGACCGAGCTCCTCCTGCCCGAGAGCCGCCCGGGGCCCGGTCCGCGGGCCCGTGCGGCGGTCTTCTACAACCCGGCGATGGCGGCGGACCGGGACATCGGAGTCCTGGTCCTCCGCGCTCTACGGGCGGCCGGGGGGAGGCTGGCGCGGGGCTGGGAGATGACGGCCGCGACGGGCGTCCGGGGGATCCGTCTCGCCGGGGAGGCCGGCCCGTTCGAGCGGTTCTGGCTCACCGAGGTCTCCCCCGCCGCGGCGGCGGTGCTGCGGGCGAACACCGCGCCTCGCCCGGAGCTGGTCGCCGTGGAGGCCGATGCCCGCACTCTCCCTCCGGAGGCCCCCTTCGACTATGTC
>DAHVAA010000010.1 GCA_027314845.1 Thermoplasmata archaeon
GGGATTCCCTAGGGGGACATGAACCCCTACGGTGACTCGGCCATCGTCTGGGGGGCAGCGCGATCTTGACGTCGAGGTGGGTGGACCTACTTACGGGCCTCCGTAGTATAGCGCCCTTGTCGGATGGGCTCGGCCGGATTCGAACCGGCGGTCTTCGCTGTGTGAGAGCGACGTCGTAACCGCTGGACCACGAGCCCAACGCGAGGTCGAGCCCTCTCGGACTTTAAGCTGTTTCAGAGGGGCAGCGAGAGGATCGCCGGCAGAACGATGCTCGCGGAAAGGGTGAGCAGCAGCCCGCTCGCGAGGGCGAGGCTCCCGGCTCGTTCGTCCCCGTACCGGGTGACGAAGAAGAGCGTCGTGTCCATGGCCGTCGCTCCGCCCATCGCTGTCAGCCCCGCGCCTCCCAGCCGGCGACCGGCCACCGGCGCCGATAGCATCGTGAGGTTCTCCCGCAGGAAGTTGGTCAGGAAGGCGAGCAGCCCGAGGACCGCGCCCGCCCGCGCGGCGACCAGCGGTCCGGCCAGCGAGTACCAGCCGAAGGCGAGGCTGGTCGCGAGCGAGACCGACAGGCCAGTTCCCGTTACGAGGGCGAAGAGGACCCCGGAAACGAGACCGGCGCCGACCGCCGCCGTCAGGGGGACCCAGACTCCCCGCAGCGCTCTCCAGTCCCAGCGGAGGTCGAACCCGACGAGGGCGAGCAGCGCGTACAACGCGAAGGGGATGGCCGAGCCCGCCGCGAACGGGACGAGCCGTCCGACCCCGTAGCCGATGAGGAGCGCAGCGAGCAGACCGAGGCTCACCGAAACGCGGGGGGAACCCGCCGGCGGATCCGGCGGAGCCGGTTCAGCCCGCTTCGGCCGGGCGAGCAGCAGATAGATCGCGACCGTGAACCCGAGGATCATCACGGCGTAGCCCAGGGAGATCGGCACAGCGAGCAGGAGGGCGGAGGTCGCGACTCCCGAGAGGGAGGCCCCCAGCAGGGCGACGAGCACCGCGACGGTAACCAGCGTCGCCCGGGAGAGCCAGGGAGATGGGTGAGGGAGGAAGCGGCCGGCCACGAGGCCAGCCGCGAGCGCGACGTACAGAAAAACGTCGAACGCCACGGCCTCTCAGCCGTTCCACGCCGAGAGGCCGGGGGCGGCGTGCTTCGGGCCGGTCGGCTCGACCCGGACCGTGTCCTCTCGCGCGGGGCCGAAACCCACGAACCCCACGTCCACACCGGTCTCCTGGGAGATCCGCGCCAGGAATCGCCGCAAGGGGGAGGGCAAGGCGCGCCCGCCTTCCTGCCGGACCCGTTCCTTGAGCCGCTCGTGGAACTCCGGCCATCCGGCGAGCCGCTCGTAGACGGGCTGGGCCTTCGCGAGCTCATCGGCCTGAGAAGGGAGGAGGTCGCGAACCGTCGAGCCGTCGGGCATCACGTACTGGACGCAGACCGGCACCTCGTCGAGCCCCCCAAGGACGTCGACCTTCGTAATCGCGAGCGAGGTGAACCCGTTGAAACGCGTCGCGTAGCGGAGCATCACGAGGTCGAGCCAACCGCAACGGCGCGGACGCCCGGTGGTCGCGCCGCGCTCTCCGCCCGTCCGTTGGAGGTACTCGCCCATCTCCCCCGTGTCCTCCGTCGGGAAGGGGCCGCTGCCGACCCGGGTCGAATACCCCTTCGCGACCCCGATCACCTCATCGACCTCGGTCGGCGGGATCCCGCTGCCGATCAGCGCACCCGCGCTCGTGGGGTGCGAACTGGTGACGAACGGGTAGGTGCCAAAGTCGATGTCGAGAAGAGCGCTCTGCGCGCCCTCGAGCAGGAGGTTCTCCCCGCGCGCGATCGCATCCCAAAGGACCGGTTCGGTCGGTCGGATCAGCGGAGCGAGTCGGCCGGCGGTCTCGGTCAGCCGCCCCGCGAGCTCGTCGATCGAAGGCAGGTTCGTAAGGTGGGACTTGGTCGCGTAGAGCAGCTCGAGCCGTTCCTTGAGGACGGCAGGACGGACGAGATCCCCCATTCGCAGTCCCCACCGGCCCGCCCGGTCCGCGTACGCCGGCCCGATCCCGCGGCGGGTCGTACCGATCCCCGCGCCGGGACGTAGCCGGCTGCGGAGGTCGTCCTCCCACGCGTCCTCGATCTCGTGGAGGGGAAGGAGGACGTGGGCCCGGTCCGAGATCATGACGTCGCCGCGCAGCAAGCCCCTGCGCTCGAGGTCGTGCATCTCCTCCTCGAAGGCGAACGGCTGGACGACCATCCCCGGGCCACTGACTCCCGTGACCCCGTGACGGAGTACGCCGCAGGCGAGCTGGTGGAGTACGATCGCTCCCTCGGGAAGATGGATCGAATGACCGGCGTTCGGACCGCCGCCGGTCCGCACTACGTACCGCGCGTCGGCGGCGAGGAAATCGGTGATCTTACCTTTCGCCTCGTCACCGAACTGCGCTCCGACCACGATCCGGACACTCATCGGGTCTCCCTCGCCGTCTCTCGGGGAGCGATGCGGATAGAAGTCCCTTGTGCCCCGGGAGCCCGGACCGCGCGAGCTGACACGCCGGAGCATCGCACGCCACAACGGTAATGAGGTGGGTCTTGGTCGGCGCCAAAATGGTCGCGGAGCGGGTCCGCCGCATCGAGCTCTCGGGGATCCGCAAGATGGTCGAGGGCGCCCCCCCCGGGGCGATCAACCTGGGGCTCGGCGAGCCGGATTTCGACCCGCCGCACGAGGTGATCGACGCGCTGTGCGAGGCCGTCCGTCATGGGCTCAACCACTACGGTCCATCGGCCGGCCTGCCCGAGCTGCGCGACGCGATCGCGGAGCGATACCGGGACCGCTCGCCGTCGACCGGTCGCGAGAATGTCATCGTCACCGGGAGCGGCTCCGAGGGACTGATGTCCGTGGCGCTCTCACTGCTCGACCGGGGCGACGAGCTCCTGATCCCCAATCCGGGGTTCGTCCTTTACGGGCCCCACGCGCTCATCGCCGGGGCCACGCCGGTACCGTACAGCCTGCGGGCGGAGCGGAAGTACCTCCCGGACTTCGATGAGCTCGAGTCGCGAGTGAGCCCCCGCACCCGGGCGATCGTCGTGAACAGTCCCGCCAACCCGACGGGAGCGGTCTTCCCACGCGCGGTCATCGACCGGCTGGCCGACTTCGCCGACCGGCACGACCTCACGATCGTCTCGGACGAGGTCTACGAGGAGATCGTCTACGACGGGCCCGCCACCAGCTTTTGGGGGCGAACCGACCGAGCGATCATCGTGAACTCGTTCTCGAAGACGCTCGCGATGACCGGCTGGAGGATCGGGTTCCTCGTCGCGCCGCGCGCCCTCGCGATCGACCTCAACAAGCTCCACTATCATATCCTCGCCTGCCCGTCCACGCCCGCGCAGGCCGCCGTGCTCGCCGGGCTCCGTGCCGGAAACGGGGATGTCGCGGCGATGGTCCGGGAGTTCCGCGCTCGCCGGGAGCTCGTGATCCGGACGCTGTCCAAGATCCCGGGCATTCGGGTCGTGCCGCCGGCCGGGGCGTTCTACGTCTTTCCGCGCTTTGCTTGGCCCCACTCGGCCCTCGAGGTCGCGACGGAACTCCTGGCTCGTGGGGTCATCACGACGCCGGGAGACGCCTTCGGCTCGCTCGGCGCGTCTCACCTTCGTCTCTCGTTCGCAACCTCGCGGGAGAACCTGCGCCGAGGCCTCGCGATCCTCCACGATTACGCGCTCGGGGCCGAGGGGGGGCTCGGACGATGATCGCGGGCCTCCTCGGCCGGTTGATGCGGGCCGCCGCCGTTCTTCGTCCCGGTCCCACGTCGAAGGACCTTGCCCACGTGGGCGACGAGCTCGTGCGCCTGGAACGGCGACGTGCTCAGCGACGAAGCAGGGCCGAATAGAGCGCGCGATGTTCCCGTACGCTCTCGGCCCAGTCGTAGCCTCGGACGCGCGTGCGACCCGCTTCGACCAGCTCGCGAGTACGCTCGGGTTCGTCGAACACGGCTCGGATCGCACCGGCGAGCGCTTTCGGGTCCCCGTACGGCACGAGGCGGCCGGCCCGGCCCTCGTCCAGCACGTCCGGCACTCCCCCGACGGCCGTCGCGACCACGGGTGTGCCCGCCGCCATGGCTTCGAGCAGGACCAGCCCGAACGCCTCCCATTCCGACGGTAGGAGGAGCGCGCGCGCACCCCGGATGACCGCTCGATAGGCGGAGAGGTCGGGAACGTGGCCGAGAAATCGGACGCGCTCGCGGACGCCCCGGAGTTGCGAATGGGCCTCGAGCGCGGCGCGTTCGCCCCAGTCCCGGCCCATCAAGAGCAAGGTCGGGGCACGGATGGGACCGAGGTCGGCGATGGCATCGATCAGAACGGAGAGTCCCTTGTTGGGGGCGATGCGGCCCACGAACAGCAGATACTCCGGGGGAAGGTCGAGCCCCGTCGCCCGGTCCGATTCGGGGCGGCTCCAGGCGGCCAGGTCGATCCCCGGAGGCACCACCCGGACGCGGTCGGCGGGGGCGAACTCCTTCACGAGCGCGCCTTCCCGAGGCGTCTGCACGATGACCGCCCGGGCCACTCGGTACGCGCTCATCCCGAACCCCACGTCCTGGCATCGCAGCAGACCCCGCTTCAGCGGGGGCTCGCGCCGGTCGGCCGGGTGGTAGTGGGTCGAGACGACGAGCGGGATGCGCAGCCGCTCGGCGACCGCCGCCGCCTGCAAGACGTGTCCGTAGCGGTGGGAGTGGGCGTGGATGACCTCGGCGCCGCTCTCGGCGAGCGCGTCCATGAGCCCCACCATGAGCGGCATCGTGAGCCCGGGCACGAGCCGCTTGTGGACGGGGAACCGGCGGACGGGGACGCCGTCGACCTCGGCAGCGTAGTCCGTGCGGCGCTCCCACCGCCCTTCGTCGTAGAGGTCGCTCGCGAACACCTGCACTTCGTCGCCCGCCGCCCGAAGGCGGCGCGTAACCTCCCGGACGTTGGTCTCCACTCCGCCCGGGGCATCGAACCGGAGCGTGACGTGCACGATCCTCATCGGGGTGCGACCTCCCGGTACAGCGCGTCCAGCCGAACCGCGAGCGCATCCCAAGTGTATCGCGGGACCACCTCGTCGCGCCCATAGCGGCCGAGCCGCTCGGCGAGCGCCCGGTCCTGCCAGAGACGGCCGATCGCCCCCGCCAGCTCCCGGGGGGAGTTCGGCGGGACGAGGAGGCCCGCACGTCCGTCCTCGACCACCTCGGGGATGCCGCCGACACGGCTTGCGACGACCGGCGTGCCCTCGGCGAGCGACTCGAGGAGGACCAGGCCGAACGCCTCGTACTCGCTCGGCAGTACCGTAAGCCGGGCCTCTCGGTACGCGGCCGCGAGCGTGCGATCGTCCGCGACGTGCCCGACCAAGTGAACGCGACGCTCGAGCCCGGCCGCCCGGACCCGGGCCTCGAGGGGGGTTCGCATGCCGCCGTCCTCCCCGATCAGCACGAGATGGGCCGCCGGCTCCTCCGCGGCGAAAGTACCGAACGCGTCGAGCAGCGCGAGCAGACCCTTGTTCGAGGCGAGCCGACCGACGAACAGGAGGAACGGTCCCGGGACGCCGAACCGCGCCGCGAACGTCGGTCCGTCCGGAGACGGCGAGGGGAGCGGTCGGTACCCGGGAGGCACGATCACGACGGGGGGGAGCTCGAGCCCCAACGCTCGGAGCAACCGCTCTTCCTCCCGGGTCTGGACGACCACGGCCGCCGCGCTCCGGACGATCGGGCCAGCGACTCGCCGGTCGTAGAACCCTCGCAAGCGATGGCGGAACCAGCCTCCCTCGATCGACCAGATCGGGTGGAAGTGCGCGGTGAGGACGAACGGCGTGCCGTACCGCCGACCGTGACGCCGTGCGGTCGCGACCTGGTTGGTCCCGTAGGTATGGGCGTGGACAAGGTCCGGGCGGTCCCGGTCGAGCGCGGTGTCGAGGCCGCGGAAGAACGGGTAATGAAGCTCCCCGGGCAGGCTCCAGACTCTAAGCCGGTGGACGGCGCCGAAATCCGTCCGCTCCTCCCGCGGGACCGACGGCGGCAGGCGCTCCCAGGGGAACTCGCGGTAGAGGTCGCTCGTGTAGACATCAACCCGGTGACCTCGGGCCGCGAGGCGGGGCGCGAGCTCCGCGACGTGCCGCTCCACGCCACCGGGCCCGGGGGGATAGCGGGTCGACAGCTGGGCGACCTTCACGGCCGCAAAGTACCTCTCCTCGTACTTGATGGCGCGTCGGCGGTCGGGAGCTCAGGCGGAGGCGCGCAGCGTCGCGAGCCGCTGGGCATACTTCTTGTAGACCTCGGTCGCCCGCGCGACCGATTCGACCTTGACGTACTCGTTCGCCTGGTGCGAGAGCTCCTCCTCGCCCGCCCCGAAGATCACGACCCGGGGATTGACCTGGGAGTAGTGGACGGCCTCGGAAGCGTGGACCAGGACGGCCGTCTCGGTCTGGGCCACGTCCCGCAGGAGTCTCACGTGCTCGGTGTTCGGGTCGATCTGGACCGCCGGCATCGTCAGGATGCGCCGGAGCGTGAACGGCGTCTTGATCCGACGCAGGTGCTCTTCGATCTCATGGTAGAGTTGATCGGGGGTGTACGGCGGGGGGAACCGGATGTCGACCTCGGCGGTGGCGCGGTTCGGGACGACGTTGAGCCGAGTGCCCCCGTTGAACGTTCCGATGTTCAGCGTTACGCTCCCGAGCTCGGGGTGGGCGATACGGCCCTTGAACGACTCGAGGCCGCGAAGGATCCGCATCATCTTTCCGATCGCGTTCTCGCCGAGGTGCGGCATGGCCCCGTGCGCGGCTTTGCCGCGGGTCTCGATCGCAAGGTCGAGGACGCCCTTCTCCGCGTACGCGACCCGGAGCCCGGTGGGTTCTCCGACGACCACCGCCTTGGCCCGGCGGAGGGGCAATGTCTTCGCGAGCGCCATTGCCCCCTGCATCGACGTCTCCTCGTCGGTCGTGAACGCGAGGACGACCGGGATCTTGCGGGCGACCAGATCTTGAGCCGCCTCGAGCATAGCGACGACGGTCCCCTTCATGTCGGCCGCGCCGCGCCCGTACATCCGGCCCGACGCGAGCTGGCTCTGCGAGAAGCTCCAGTAGTCCCCGACCGGCGGCGTGTCGAGATGGCCCGACAGCACGACCCCTCCCTGACCGAACTCGGCCAACAGCGCCGGGGCCTGCGAGTCCCCAAAGAGGGTGTTGCGCATGTGAATCTGGTCGGTGAACGACTGGACGTAGTCGAGCACCTCCTGCTTGTCGGAGAACGGGTCGCTAGGGATTTTGATCAGTTCCGCGAGCATGTCAACCATCTGGCGCTTCATCGGACGTCCTTCCTCTCGCCGTTCGGTGCCAAATGGTGGACCCGGTCTTCGCTCCGTAATGCGTCGTTGCGTCTTAATCGTTGGCCCCTTATCGGGGCGACTTCCGGGCCTCGATCCGGGTCCGAGCCAGCGCCCGGGCGAACCCTTCGGGTGAGCCGACCGACCTCCACTCTCCGAACCGCGAGTCGAGTACGAAGGCGCTGACCCGACCACCGCTGTGGAGGAGCTCGCGGATCCCGTCGGTGAGCTCGAGCTCCTTCGGGCCATGCCGCCGGCGGTACCGTTCGAGGGCGGGGAAGATCGATGGGGCGAGCGCGTAGACGGCGGTCGCCGCCCAGTGGCTCCTCGGTGCGGACGGCTTTTCGACCATGTCGCGGACGTCGAGTCGGCGAACCCCGCGGTACGGACGGCCGAGCTTCCCTTCCACGACTCCGTAGCGTCGAGGGTCCTTCACGGCTCGAACGAGCAGGACTGCGTCCTGGCGGGCCTTGCGAAGGTACTCGCCCATCGTGGCGAGAAGAAACCCGCGCTGGGGCTCGATCAGGACCCCATCTCCCGCGTGCAACAGGAACGGGTGGCCCCGGGCCGAGCGGCGGGCGCGAAGCACGGCATCCCCGAAGCCCTCGGGACGGGGCTGCACGACGAAGGCGAAGCGCACGCCGCCGATCGTTTCGTAGAAGCGGCGGGTGTCGGTCAGTCGGTCCGCGTGGTCCCGGTGGCGCTCGAGGAAAACCGGGTCGACCGTGAAGTAGTTCTGAACGAACGCGACGTCCCGCGGCTGGGCGACCAGGGTGATCCGGTCCGTTCCCGCGCGGACGAGCGTCTCGACGATCAGGTGGGCGACCGGCTTCAGGACCGGCGTGCCTTCTTCGCCTCGGTCGTAGAGCGGGAGGAACTCCTTACGAAGCCCTCGGGACCAGGGTAACATGCGGGTCCCCTCGCCCGCGAGCGTGACCACGGCCTGCATCTTGGTTCAGGCCGTCGGGGAGCCGGCGGAGCTCGAGGGCGGAGGGGATTCGGAGGGGGGATGCGGCAGGGTCGGGGGACCCGCCGGGTGCCGGGCCGCGAGCAGCGGTCGGCTGTCGGCCATCCGCCACTGGACGGTAGGGAGGACGACGTGCCGTCGCGCCTCCAGCCGCCGGCGGTATCGCCGCAGGTCGTGGAAGATCTCCCGAACGACCTCCTCGAGCTCCCGGGTCCGGTGATATCCGAGCGCGAGCAGGTGGTCGTGGAGCGGGTGATAGTAGTGTTGCTCGGCTTCGACCCGGGGGTCCGGAGGGTGCTCGATCGTCGGCGATAGTCCGTTCTCCCGAGCGACGCGGGCGGTCAGGTCCGCGAGCTCGTTGACCGTGTACGCGGCGTCGAACTGATTGAAGACCCGATACTCCCCGGGGGACGGGGGATGCTCGAGGGCGATGGTGAGCGACTGCATCGAGTCCTCGAGCGCGATGAACCCCCGTTTCTGTTCACCACGTCCATACGGGGTGAGCGGAAGCCCGAGCACGGCCTGGGCGATGAATCGGTTGAGGGCCGTGCCCCAGGTTTCGTCGAAGTCGAAGCGGGTCAGGAGCCGGTCGTCCGTGATGTCGGGCGTCCGGATGCCGTAGAGGACCCCCTGCATCACGTCGGTCGCGCGGAGTCCCCAGATGCGTGTCGCGAACATCACATCGCCCGAGTCGAAGACCTTGCTCCAGTGGTACCACGACCCGGCCTGCCGAGGGAACGGCAGTCGGTCCTTGCGCCCGCGGAACTCGATGTCGAAGAACCCCTCGGGGATGTCGGTGTTCGGAGTCCCGTACTCGCCCATCGTCCCCATTTTGACGAGGTGGGCGTCCGGGCAGCACTCGCGCAGGGCGTAGAGGAGGTGGAGGGTACCGGTGAGGTTCTCGACCTGCGTCGCCACGGCATGGTGCACGTCGATCATCGAGTAGGGCGCGCTGCGCTGTTCCGCGAGGTGAACGACGGCGTCCGGGCGCTCCCGCGCCAGGACGTCGCGGACGAAGTCCCAGTCGGAAAGGTCTCCCCGGTGGAAGCCGAGCTCCTTTCCGAGAACCTCGCGAACCGCTGCCTGTCGGCGGGGGAAGGACGGGATCGGGGTCGCCGACCAGCTCCCCACCTCGCGCACCCTTCGGCGGGTGGCGAAATTGTCGATCCCGACCACTTCGTGGCCCCGCTGGAGGAGGTGGAGAGCGAGAGGCCATCCGGAGTAGCCGTCGACGCCGGTGATGAGGACCTTCATCGTGCTCCGGGTACCACAGAGGACAGTGGCGCTTAAGGGTCGCGCGCCGCAGAGCCACTCGTTCGCGGAATGACCAAAGCGGTATCAACGCGAGGTAGCTGGGTTCAAGGTCCCACGAGGGGTCGAGGGTCCATGGCGGGACCAGCGGAGCTGCACATCGTCGACACCCGGGAGGAGTCCCTCAAGGGTGCGATGATGGTCGTCGGGTTCCCGACCCATGGCCTTGTCGGGTCGGTCGCCGCGTCCTACCTCGTCCACTCCCTCGACATGAGCTTGGTCGCCTACATGGTCAGCGAGGAGTTCCCCCCGACCGTGATCATGGAGGAGGGGATCGTCAACGCACCTGTTCGCTTCTACGCGAGCAAGCTGGTCTGCGGCGTCGATCGTTCCTGCGATCAGATCGTCGTGATCATGTCGGACATCCAGCCACCGGTCTCGATACTCAACTCGCTCGGTCGCGCGCTCCTGGATTGGGCGGAGTCCAAGGGGATCCAGCTCGTGGTCGCCGTCGAGGGGCAGCCGATGGAGAACGAGACCTTCGGGGACGCGCGGGTCGTCGCGATGGCCAACCGGGCCGCCGCGCCCTTGCTCGAGAAGTACCGATTTGCGGCGGCGAACGGCGTGATGACGGGCCTCGCGGGCGGGCTGCTCCTCAGCGCGATCGGGCGGACGACCCCGGTCCTCTGTCTGATCGCGCAGGCGCACAAGGACTACCCGGACGCCCGAGCGGCCGCCAAGGTCATCGAGACGATCAACCCGCTCGTGCCGCTGCTCGTGCTCGACACCAAACCGCTGAGGGAGAAGGCGAGAGAGATCGAGTCCGAGGTGCGCAAGACCCTCGCTCAGACGCGGGAGTCGATGTCCAGCATGCAAGCGGCCGAACCCGAAGGGCCGGGTGAGATGTATCGCTGACACGGCCCCGAACCCGACGTCCTCCTTCATCCCGGAGACTCGGCCGCACGTGACCTTGCGAGGGTTCCTTCTCTCTGACGTGCCGTACATCGCGGCGATCGTGGCCGAGGCGCTCCACGAGCATTACGACCCTTCGCTCTACGGGTCGCTCAGTAACGAGTGGCCCGACGGGTTCCTCATCGCGGCGGACCCGAGGGACGTACCGGTCGGGTTCCTCCTGGGCGTGAGCCAGGTCGAGCGCGAGGCCCGCATCCTGATGTTCGCGGTCGACCGTCCGCATCGGACGCAGGGGGTAGGTGCGTTGCTCATGTCGACGTTCCTCGACCGTTGCCGCGCCCGCGCGTTCCGCCGAACGACGCTCGAGGTCCGGGTCTCGAACGCGACCGCGATCCGCTTCTACACGAGGTACCAATTCTCGGTGATCGACCTCCTGCGCGCCTACTACTCGGACGGCGAGAACGGCTATCAAATGGCGCGCGAGCTTCCGTAGACATCCGGGCTTTCGGGACCCGCAGCCGCTAAAGCCTCCCTCACGGGTGGCGGGCGCATGGCTCCTGCATGGCCCTCGGCCGCCGACCTGATGACGGCTCGGCCGGTCACCCTCTCGCCCGAGGCCCCGATATCGCAAGCACTCGGCCTGATGCGGACCCGGGGGTTCCATGAGATCCCCGTCCTCCGCCGGGGTCGTTTGATCGGCATGGTGACGTTCGAATCGATCGCGCGTCGCTCGAGCCGCTCGCTCTCGACCAAGGTCGAGCATCTCCTCGTTCTTCCCCCGCTGGTCACCCCGAGCACTCCGTTCCCCGAGCTCGCCGAGCAGCTCCTCGCGACCGGGCTACGGGCGGCCCCGGTCGTGGGCCGACGCGGAGAGCTCCTCGGTATCGTGAGCCGCAGCGACCTCGTTCGAGCGCTCCCGAGCCTCGCGGCCCTGCTGACGGGCGAGCCACCGAGCGTCGAATCCCTGGCGACCTCCGCGACGGAAGGCGTGCGCGAGGACGAGCTCTGCCGCAACCTCTTCGGACGCTTGCGCATCCTCGAAGAGCACCCGCTCCCCGTGGTCGACCGCAAGGGTCGGCTGGTCGGAGCGGTCGGGGTGGCGGACCTGGGCAAGGTGCTGTGGAAGCCGCTCGTGGGCGGAAAGCGGGACGCGCGGGCCGCCCGCTCCTCGCTCGAGGTCAAGGTCGGGTCGATCATGCGGTCGCCACCCGTCACGGTCCCGGCGGGCAGCTCCTGGCTCGACGCGGCGCGGAAGATGGCCGAGGAGAACGTCTCGAGCGTCTTCGTCGTGGAAGAGCGTCGCGCGGCGGCTGTGCTCGCCCAGGCCGACCTGCTCAACTTTGTCGTCGGCCGCGCGCGACGCCGACCGTCGAAGGCGCGCGTGGAGGACGTCTATGTCGAGATCACTGGGCTGCGGGGCTCCGGGGACCCCGCGCTCTTCGCGGAGATCGACAACGTGGTGGCGCGTGGCCTTCGACGCGTGGCTCGGTACGTCCAGCCGTCGCTCCTATCGCTCCATTTCGCCCCCCACTCGACCCACCGGACGAGCGACCTCACGGTCGAGGCGCGGCTGCACACCAACCAGGGGATCTTCTACGCCTCCCACACGGGCTGGAACCTGCTCGCCGGGGTCGCGGGGCTCCTGGAGGAGCTCGCCGGCCAGACCCGCCGGGTGCGCGAGACCCGAGGTCGACGGCGACCCCGCACCGCGGCGCTGGTCGAGTCCGACTACAGTTCGAGCGGTGACCCCGACCTCGAGCGTCGCCTGCGAGCCGCCACCGGGGCCGACGAAGAAGAGGAATAACCCCGGAACTCTTCCGGTCGGAGCGACGACCATGATCCCCGGCGGACCACGGAACCAGCGCCAGATGGAGAGGATGATGCGCCGCCTCGGGATGAAGTCCGAGGAGCTTCCGGACGTGGACGAGGTCATCGTCCGCACCCGGACCCAGGAGCACGTGTTTCGGGGACCGGAAGTGACGGTCCTCACCATTCAGGGCGTCCGAACCTACCAGGTCGTTGGCACTCCGGAAGTGAGGCCCCGGACGACCGGGGGGACCGTCGCACCTGGGTCGGCATCCACTTCGGTCGCCCCCTCCGCGCCGACCGGCCCCCCCGAAGAGGACATCCGTCTCGTGATGGAGCAGGCGAACGTCTCGCGTGAGGAGGCGGTCGAGGCGCTCTTCCAGAGCGGCGGAGCACCGGCCGAGGCGATCCTGCGGATCCTTAGCCGGGGCGGCTAGTGGAGACCACGGGGGAGCGGATCGACCGGGAGTGTGTCGAAGGCTACCTCTTCGCGCAGCCCCCGATCCGATTGCTCCTGTTCCGACGCCCGCCGGCCCGGGGACGGATCTGGGTTCCGATCAGCGGAAAAGTCGATTCCGGGGACGCCAGCCTCGAGGGGGCGCTGCGTCGCGAGCTTTTGGAGGAGACCGGCCTCACCGACCCGCTGCGGATCCTGCCGCTCGACTGGCACGTGCCGTTCCGTGCCGACAACGGGGAGACCTGGCGCCTTCACGCCTACGCGGTCGAGGTACCCGCTTCTTTCCGCCCGCAGCTGAGCTCAGAGCACGAGGCGGCCGAATGGGTCGCCCCGGAGGAGGCGGTCCGTCGGCTACACTTCCCGGACAATCGGCAGGCGGTGGCGCGGCTCCTCGAACGGGTCGGAAGCTCCTCCCCAAACGTTTAGCGCGCCCCGCCGCTGGTTCGGACCACGGGATGTCGCAGCTGCCTACGTCCGTACCCGGCGCCGAACCCCCCACCTTCGTATTCCCTGAGGTGGGCCCCGAGCTGTTCGCCGCCCTGGCCTCGGCCCGGCCGCAGCGGATCGTACTCCAGGTTCCCGCCGGGCTCATCCGCAACGCCCACGAGCTCGCGTCTCGCCTTCGCGAAGAGGTCGGCGTTCCGGTTGTGCTCGCCACCCGTCCTTGCTTTGGCGCCTGCGACTTCCCTTCGCGCGATGAGGCGCCGCGGGCGGACGTCGCGGTCGTCCTCGGCCACGCTCCGATACCGAACGTCCCTCTGTCCCGACCCACCTACTTCGTCGAGATGCGAGAGCCCAGCGGCGACCCGGTAGCGCTCGCCGGCACGCTCGCCGACTCCTCCATCCCTCGCCACCTCGGGGTCGTCTTCTCCGTGCAGCACCTCCCGCTCGCCGGTTCCCTCTCCGCGGCGCTCGCCGGCCGCGGCTTCGACGTCCATCTCGGGCGGGGCGACCGTCGGCTCGCGTATGCCGCCCAGGCGCTCGGCTGCAACTACACGAGCGCGGAAGCGGTCGAGAAGGAGGTGGAGGCGTTCCTGTTCGTCGGCACGGGCCGCTTCCATCCGCTGGGGCTCGCGCTGGCGGTCGACCGACCGGTCTGGGCGCTCGATCCCCTGCAGAACCTGCTCACCGACCCCATCGATCGTGGCGCGCTCGTCCGGCGGCGCCAGCTCGTCGTGGCCTCGGTGCGTGACGCTCGCCGATGGGGAATCCTCGTCTCGACCTTCGCGGGCCAGAATCGGACCCCGACCGCGCTCGCGCTGCAGGAGCGGGCCCGCGCCCGCGGCCGCGAGGCCGAGCTCCTCCTCTTCGACCGCCTCGACCCGCGGGACCTCGAGGGCCGGAACCTCGACGCCTACGTCAACACGGCCTGTCCCCGGATCGCGCTCGACGACGGTCCGAACTACCCGAAGCCGATGCTCACTCCGCCCGAGTTCTTGATGGCGCTGGGAGAGCTTCCGCTTGAGCCGTACCGGTTCGATACGTACCACTGACCTCGGTCACCGTAAGGGCGATGAGCCGGGAGCGCGCTCCCTCCCGCGATGCGGGGAGCGGGGATCGTTCCCTTGCTGCTGGTCCTGGTGGGGGCCGGTGCGGTCGCGGACAGCGTGGTTCGAGGCGGAGCGCGCGTCGACCTCGTCCTCGTGGTGCCGGTAGTTTCGGGTAGCTCCGCGGAGTTCCTGCTGGGCGTCGGCTTGATCTTCGCGGGGGTGTTCACGCTCCCGCTGTTGTGGCCGGTGGTCGAGGAGGACCGGCGGGAGGGGGCCGGAGACGCTACCCTCGACGGTTCCCCCGCCCGATCGTCGGGGGGCGGCGGAGGGCTCGTCCTCATCGGGCCGGTGCCGATCTTCTTTGGGAGCTGGCGGTCGGTCTCCCGCCGGACGCGATGGGTCGTCGCGGCCGTGGGAGGGGCGTTGTTGCTCCTCCTCATCGTCGTCGCGCTGCTCGCTGCGCGCTAGCCGGTCCGACTTGCCTGCTCGAGGAAGAGCCGGTGGAGCCGAAGGTCCCCCGACAGCTCCGGATGGAAGGTCGTTCCCCAGACCCCACCCGCACGGGCCCCGACCACCTCGTCACCCTTCCAGGCGAACGCTTCGGCGTCGGGACCTACTTTTAGGATTCGCGGGGCCCGGATGAACACCCCCGGAAAGGCGCGACCCCGGAGTCCCTCGACCCGGACCGGCCCTTCGAACGATTCGCGCTGCGCGCCGTAGTCGTTCCTCCGCACCGTAACGTCGAGCGTTCCGAAGGTCGGAGGGTCCCGGCCGGAAGGGCTCGGTTCGACCGTCCGGGACAGCAGGATGAGCCCCGCGCATGTCGCGAGGACCGGGAGGCCCTCGTGCAACCGGTGGGCAAGCGGCTCCCAGAGCCCGGTCTGACGGAGCAGGCGCGCGATGGTCGTGGACTCACCCCCCGGCAGGAACAGCGCACCCACCCGGGCGAGCTCCACCGGATACCGGACCGGCACGAGGTCCCCGGACGGAAGGAGCGAGGAGAGCGCGCGCAGGTGCTCGGGAATATTACCTTGGAGCGCGAGTACTCCGACCTTCATCCGTTGCCGCGTCGCAGTTCCTCGAGGACCTCTTTCGCCCGGTCGAAGCGGATCTGGTGGTCCTTGAGGAGGCGCGCCACCACCCGGTCGACCTCGTCCGGGCGCGCACCCGCGCTCGCGGCCAGGTTCCGCGCGTGGAGCTCCATATGGCCGCGCTGGATCCCTTCCGTCGCGAGGGCTCGGAGGGCCGCGAAGTTCTGGGCAAGACCCACCGCGGCGAGGACCTCCCCCAACTCTCGCGCGCTCTTGACGCCCAGGACCTTCACGTTCGCCTTCGCGGTCGGATGGACCGCCGTCGCCCCACCGATAAGCCCCACCGGTGCCGGGAACTCGATCGTTCCGACGAGGTTGCCGTCCTTGTCCTTCTCGTAAGTCGTCAGCGGCCGGACGACCGCCCCCTCTTCGCGCGCCGTCCACGCCGCGTAGGTGTGCGCCCCGCTCTCGATCGCTCGGAAATCGTTGCCGGTCGCGATCACCACGCTCGAGATCCCGTTCATGATCCCTTTGTTGTGGGTCGCACAGCGGAACGGGTCGGCCACCGCGAAGGCGTACGCGTCAAGGATCGCTTCCACGACCTCTGGGCCGGTGGCGGACTCGGTCTTGAGGAGCTTCGCCGGGAAGGTCGCTCGCGCCCGGGCGAGGCGATGTACCGCAAGGTTCGAGATGATCCGAAGCACGACCTTGCCCCCGCTCAGCTGGGCGAACTCGGGGGCGAGCGCCTCGCACATCGTATTGACGGCGTTCATCCCTCCCGCATCGCGCGCGTCGACCAGAAGGTGCACGACGAGCATCACGCCCCGGGGGGAGGGAAGGATCCTCACCTCGAGGTCCTTCGCGCCGCCACCGAACTTCACGAGGACAGGGTCCTTCGCGTTCGCCGACGCGAGGAGGTCCTCTTTCCGGTCCAGGATGCGGAGTCGGGCTGCCGACGGGTCGGGCACATTCAGGATCTGGACCTGGCCGATCATCACCGGCGCCGTCGTCTGGGCGGTGAAGCCCCCCGCGGCGCGGGCGACCTTTGCGGCGTTCGAAGCCGCGGCGACGACGCTCGGCTCCTCGATCGCCATCGGGATGAGGTAGTCGCGGCCGTTGATCGCGAAGTTCGTCGCGATCCCGAGCGGGAGCGGCATCACGCCGATCACGTTCTCGATCATCCGGTCGAAGACCCCGGGGTCCACCCCGGGAGGGAACTCGTAGACCCGCGCCTCCTCCTCCGTGAGTCCGGCCCAATCCCGGACGAACGCTCGGCGCTCGGCGAGGGTCTTTCGGTAGAATCCCGGCACCTCTGAGGACTTCGTCATGCGTTTCGTCTCCTAGGTTTCGCTCTTCTCGGTAGGCGCGGGCTCGGTCGAGCTGGGCGGGGAGGGTGCGCGCCCGACGATCACCTTCGCAGGGCGAAGGAGCCCTCCGTAGAAGCGGTACCCTTGCTGGACCACCTCGGCGACGGTGCCGTCCGGGTGTCGCGCGTCAGAAGGGGCCTCGCCAACCGCTTCGGCCTCGTCGGCGCGGAACGGCCGCCCGACCTCGGCCACGGGGACGACGCCTTCTCGCTTGAAGAACGTCGTCCACTCCCGGTCCAGGAGCTCGAGCCCTCGGCGCACGGGGTTCCCGTTCGGGAGGTGACCCAAGGCCTCCTGCGCCGAACGGAACGCCTCGAAGAGGGGGAGCAGTTCGCGGAGCATTGCGGCCCGGGCCTGCCGACTGATCCCCTCGCGCTCGCGCTCCACCCGGCGTCGGAAATTCTCGAAGTCGGCCAGGAGGTACTTGTACCGTACCGACCAGTCCTCGGGCGGGGACGACTCCGAGGGCGGCGACGGAACCGGGCCGGTCGTGGGAGGGCGGGTCGGCGGGGCCGCCTCCGGTTCGTTCTCCTCTTCCGGGCGCGTTGGGGGATTCTCCGCCATGCGCTCGCGCGTGCTGAGGTGACCCCCGCCTAATAGGGCTTGCTCGCCGCGGTTTCGGCGGCGCGGGAAGGCGGCGGTCAGCGATCCACCCTCGGAGTTTCGGGTCCCGGCCCCAGTGCGTTCTCGTGTCGAAAAGAAGGGTCCGGCAACAGTCGATTTTCCTGCCCAAGCCAAGCGTTATAATGCGTGCCCGGCTCGGTAAGAAGCGTCGGTTCCGGCCGGCGATTTCCGATGGCTCAGCAGGCGGTCGATACCCCCGCATACGACGCGAGTTCCATCCAGGTGCTCGAGGGGCTTTCGGCGGTCCGGAAGCGGCCGGGAATGTACATCGGCTCGACCGACGCGCGCGGGCTCCATCACCTCGTGACGGAGGTCGTCGACAACTCGATCGACGAGGCCTTGGCCGGGTTCTGCGACCGCATCGTGGTCACGGTGCACGCCGATGAATCCGTGACCGTGGTCGACAACGGGCGCGGCATCCCAGTCGACATGCACCCCGAAGAGGGCCGGTCCGCCGCCGAGG
>DAHVAA010000110.1 GCA_027314845.1 Thermoplasmata archaeon
CTACGTCGACGCCCTCGAGTACCTTGCGACGGAGTACACCCTCGACACGACCCTCAAGTTCGTCCACTGGCTCGTGGCGCAGGTCCGCGAGACCGGTTCGGCGCTCATCGTCTCGTTCGACCGGCGGGCGCTCGACGTCCGCGAGATGAGCTTGCTCGAGCGCGCGTTCGAGTCGGTCCTGTAGCCGTCGGCCGGCTCACCAGACGAGCTTCCCGGTCCGGGCCGCCGGTAATTGGGTCGGGTCCCGGCGACGGACGAGTCGCACCCCGAGGTGGACCGACCAGATACGGCCCCGCGCGTCGCGCGCGAAATGGACCCACGTGGTCCGCCCGCCGGCGCGCCGGAAGAAGGCGTCGGGGCCGGCGGGCCACAGGCGGAGCCCCCGGGCGGTGATCTCGATCCCGACGAAATCCGCCTGCAGATGATCGCGACGCGCTCGCACCCGGCACCAGATCCCCTCCCCCGAGCAGTACCATCCGGCGTACTCCACGAGCGGGACGGACGGCCGGGCTCGGTGGGGAACGTCCGCGAACGGAGCGGCTCGAGGCAATCCGAGGAGCGCGTTCATTCCGGCTTCCAGCGGCAGGGCCGACGGAGCGTCGTCCGAGTTCGCGAGGACCACCCCTCCGACGCCGGCGCTCGGGACGACCGCGAACTCGGAGGAGACGCCCTTCAGTCCGCCCGGGTGGTACGCGAGGAGGAAGCCGTGGTGGTCCGGTCGGACGAAGAGGCCGTAGCCGTAGAACGTGCCGGGCCCCACCGGGACGTAGGGCCGGGTCATCGCGCGGACGCTCGAGGGGCTGACGACCTGTCGGCCCTCGACGCGCCCGTCGTGGAGGAAGATCTCGAGGTACCGGAGCAGGTCGCGGACGTTGGTGCGCAAAGCCCCGGCCGCGCGAAGGCAGGTGTCCTCCCACCACTCCTCCGACTCGACCTTCGGCCGGTGCGGGCGGGTCCAGTTGGGGGAGTAGAGCTTCGTCACCTCCGGCCCGCGACGCATGATCCCGGTGTCGAATGTCGAGTGAAGCATTCCCGCAGGGCGCAGGACCTCCTCCTCGAGGAAGCTCTCGTAGGTCCGTCCGCTCGCGCGTTCGACGACGGCGCCGAGCAGCCCGAACCCTTCGTTCGAGTAGCTGAAGTAGCGGCCCGGCGGGCCGAGCAGGCGGTACCGGGTCGTTCCCAGGTAATCGAGGAGCTGTTCGTAAGTGTCGATGGGAGGGTGGTCCGGGTCGATCCCGACCCGGCGGGCGACCTTCGGGTCGTACGGCGGATCCCGCTCAAGGCTGCGTCCCGACGTATAGTAGATGGAGGGAAGGGGCGGCAGCCCCGAGGAATGGGTCAGGAAATGGTGCAAGGTGATCCGTCGCGTCCACCTCGGATCGGGGGTGCGGAACTGGGGGAGGTGGCGGACCACGGGGTCGCTGACCCGGAGCCGATGGAGCTCCTGAAGCCGGAGGACCGCCAGCGCGGTGAACGACTTCGTCATGGACGCGATCCCGAAGACCGTGTCGGGGGTGGCGGGCCGCCCCCCGCTCACGTCGCGCTCGCCGTACCCCCGGGCGAGCACTACCCGTCGGTCACGAAGGAATCCGAGAGCGAGCCCGGGGATGCGTCGGCGGCGGACCACCCCGTTGACGAACCGGTCGAGGTCGGCCTTCCAGGTCCGGGCGGCCCCCCGCCGCACGTCGGCCCGCCGCTCGCGTCCACCCATAAGGATACGAACCCCTGAGACCGGGTACCGCGCGTCGCACAATGGAGATCGAGTACTTCACCGACTCCTACCCGCCGATGCGGGACGGAGTAGCCGCGATGACGAGCGGACTGGCACGGACGATGGTCCGGCTGGGTCACTCGGTCCGGGTCTTCGCGCCGAACCCGGTCGCGGGAGCGCCGACCACGGAGGAGACGGTCGACGGGGTCCAGGTCCTGCGGCTACGCTCGGTGCCCGTGCCGCTCTACGGGCAGTACCGATGGCCGGTGTTCCCGTTCGGGCTGTTGCGCTCGGCGCGGGGGGGGCGGGACGCTGACCTCGTCCACATTCACACTCCCGGGCCGCTCGGCAACATGGGGTTCCTCACCTCCCGTCGGTTCGGCCCGCCGCTGGTCGGTACGTTCCACACGAACCTGAAGGAGATGCGGGAGAGCGTCCCCCAGAAGTTCCTCGTTCCGTTCTTCTTCCGGGTCGCGTGGTGGTGGAATCTCGGGACGTACTGGCGGTGCGACCTCGCCACGGCACCCAGCTCCGCCGCGCGGGACGCCCTCGTGGCCGGGGCGCGCAAACCGTTCCGCTTTCCGGTCGAGGTCGTGCCGAACGGGATCGACGTCGACCGGTTCCACCCCCACACTCCGGTCCCGGATTGGCGCACCCGGTGCGGGCTGCCGGCCGACCCGCTCGTCTCCTTCCTCGGCCGGCTGACCGTCGATAAGGGGATCCATCGGTTCCTGGACGCCCTCAGCTCGGCGCTCGAAACGACCGACCTCGTGGGGATCGTCGGAGGGCTCGGCCCGGAGGAGGAGAGCGTGCGGTCGCGGATCCGCGCGGACCCTCGCCTCGCGGCCCGAGTCCGCTATGTAGGCCCGGTCGCCGAAGAGGAGAAGGCCGCGCTGCTCGCCCAGACCGACGTCTTCGTCCTTCCGTCGACCAGCGACACCTCGAGCGTCGCGCTGCTCGAGGCGATGGCCTGCGGCGCGATGGTGGTCGCGCCCGACACCGGCGGGCCGGCGGAGATGGTGGAGGACGGAGTGACCGGTCGGCGGGTCGCGATGCTGCGACCAGGCGCGCTCGCGGAGACGGTCGTCGAGCTCGTCGACCGCCCCCAGGAGCGGACCGCCGCGGGCCTCCGCGCCGCGGAGTTCGTTCGCCGCCACGCTTCGATGGACGCGATGGCCCGTCGCTTTATCTCCCTCTACTCGCTGGCACGCGAACGGAGGCATCCCGCCGTTGGACGTTCCCCGGTCGGAGCTTGACGCGCTCGCCCGTCGGTTCGCCGGTGAGCGCCACGACCCGTTCTCGGAGCAGGCGCTCGCCCGTTCTTACGACGAGTTCGTCAGCCGGCGTCGCCCGACGATCGGGACTTTCTCGCTCTCTTCCGAGGACCGGGAGTACCCCAGCTTCTACGCTATCCTCGCGGACCCGAAAGCGAGCTTTGCGACCGGGGAGATCAAGCTCGAATCCGAGCCGTCTTCGGTGGCAGCCTGGGAGTTCCTCCGCCCCTTCGACCGGATCGTCTTCCGTTCCGATGGCTCGGCCGAGCTGTACCCTCCCGGGGGATCACCCCCCGAACGGGCGATCGCACGGTTCCTCCTGCGGGAGCATTATCTCCCGCGCTCGAGGTCGGAGGAGGACCGGGCCGCCACCGGAGGCACGCGGGTTTCGCTGGAAGGGTTCATCAGCGAGTTCGGGCGCGGGGTCGCCGCGTGCCGTGAGGCCTCCCTCCTCCCGTTCTCGGTCGCCGTGCTGCTCTATCTCCCGGTGGAGCGAGTACGGTACGAGCTCGACCTCGTTCGTTCGACGGTGCTCGCCGACCCCCGCGCGGGCCGTCTGCCGCCATCCCGCAGGGTCCGCCGCACCTCCCGGGTCGCCTGGGGCGTCGACCGTGCGGTCGGACGGAGCGACCTCCCCCTCTTGACCGCCCGCTGTCTCGAAGTGCTGGTCGAGTCTTCCGGGCTCACCGCTGTCGAGCTGGCGCACGTCTTCGGCGGAGTTCGGGAGCTCGTCGATTCCGCGCTCCAGGGTCTGGTCGCCCGGCAATGGGTGACGTTCGACCACCGCATGGGGGTCTACCGTCCCCGACTCGAGGCGTTCTTGCCTCCTCCCGGAACTCCCGCCGTCCCGCGGGACGCTCAGGAGGCGGTCCCCGACCCGGCGCTCCGCACGAGCGTGCAAGAATTGATCGCGGCCGCGGACGCCCGCGCGACCTGCCCGCTCTGCGGGAACCCGCTCCCGCCGGGACCGCGGAGCATCCTCTGCGAGAGCTGTTCGGCGAAGGTCGACTTAGGCTGAACGGCGGTCCCGGGCGGGCCTGTCGGGAGTCTCCGCTCCGGGCGGTGCGCCCGGGGCCTTTGAACCCGAGTTTGCTGGCTTAGAAGGCCAGTACTTTGTCCAAGCTAAGCTACAGGCCCGCGCTCGGAACGGTCGGAGCGCGCTTAATCCTTCGCGTCGGAGGCCGACCAGCCGAAGCGACGAGGTGCGCGAGCCGCAACGGCTCTGGCCAGAATCCCCGCAGCGCGGTCCGACGGACGAGCCGAACCGCGTCGGTTTGCGAACAGCCGACCGCCGCAGCGAGGATCGGCCGCCCCCGGGTCGGAACCGAGAACAGTCGGCACGCCGTGAGGAGTTTCCAGCGACGCGTCGCGTCGTTCGGGAACCACTTCCTCAAGGCCGCCCGGATGCGGGGGAAGTCGGGGGCCCGGCGGGTGACCGCGACCACCGGAAGACCGAGGCGGTCGTGCAGACGGTCGAGGTCGAGGACGTTGAACCCACCCAGTACCGCGCCGTCCAGGAGCAGCGCGCGAACGCCGTCGAGCGGCCCCAGCTCACGGACGAGCCGCACGACGCGGACGGTCGCGTCGCGCCCGTCGACCGTCACCCGGCCGACACGGATCCGCTCCACGTGGTCCGGCACCGAGAGCAGCACCGCGGCGATCGGCGCGGAGCGGTCGTCCCGGGCGAACGCCCCGTCGTCGACCCCGACCACCCGCGGATGCGCCTTCGCGAGAGAACGCCGCAAGGCTAAGACCTCGGCCGCGGTCGGTCGGGTCCGATGGGCTCGCCGACCGTCCAGCTTCGATGTCCGGCGTGCGGCCAGGAGCTTCGCGCGGTCCTTGCGCCGTCGCCGCCGACCCAGTGGTTCCCGTGCCCGAGCTGTCATGCACCGGTACCGGTGGTCATCCCCCGGGACCCGCCTCCGCTCTTCAGCTGGGAGGTCTTCCCGGGACTTTATCCCGCGCTCCCCCGACCCCGTCCCCCCCGCTGGCGCGCGCAGGGAGTGACCGCGGTCGCGCTCTTCGCGATCGTCGTGCTGGCGGTCGCCTTTGGGGGGATCCTCGTCTACTACGGCCTCGTCGCGGCCGAGCCCGCGAACTATTCCGTGACCGGGACCGTGTACGCGGAAGGCGCCGGGGGGACCGTCTCGCCCGTAGCGGGGGCGGAGGTCGTCCTCACCGATGAGCAGGGCCAACGTTCCACGACAACGACCGGGCTCGACGGGGCCTTTGCCTTCGCAGGGGTGTCGAGCGGGGAGATCGTCCTGAACGCCAGCCTGCCAGGCTACGCGCCGACCGAGGTCGACACGTTCGCGAGCCCGGTCTACAATGCCGGCACGGACGGACTTCAGATCACTCTCGTTCCCGGCGGCCTCGGGAACGCTTCGACGGTCTCACTGTCAGCTTTTCCGGACCTCGAGACCCTGCTCGCCTCGGTGGGCGGGGGCGCGGTCCTGTTCGGGGTCGTGGCGGTCGTCGCGCTCATCGCCGGGGTCCTCACCGTCCGGTCCGACCGCCCGGCGCTCGGAGTGGTCGGAGGGGGCGCCGGCCTCTCGGCGCCGCTCCTCCTGTTCTTCCTGGGGCTCGGGTCGATCTTCCCCTACCTGCTCGCTGGCACTTCGCTGTTGGCTGCGTTCGGAGCGTTCGCGCTGGGGGTCCGGGCGGTCGAGCTCGCGCAGACCGGTCCGACGCACGGCTCGTAGTGAGGTCGACCGGCCACCCGGGCGC
>DAHVAA010000111.1 GCA_027314845.1 Thermoplasmata archaeon
CCCGACCTCCGGCTCCGTTCAGGTGACGAACTCCAACCAGTCGGTCGCGATCCTGTGGACCCCGGTCTACCAGCTCTTCTTCTTGGAGAATGGTCTCCAGGTGGGAACCTTGTGGACCGCCACCGTGAACGGCGTCCCTCAGAGCACGACCGGTTCGCTAAGCCCCCCGTTCGACCTTCCGTCGGGTACCCCCTATCGCTACACCCTCTCGAGCTCCAACTCAAGCTGGGCCGCGAGCAAGAGCTCGGGCAGCGGGGTCCTCAACAGCAACACGACAGTCTCCGTCACCTTCGTGCTGGTCACCTACTCGGCCACCTTCACCGAGACCGGACTACCGCTGGGCACCCTCTGGACCGTGAGCGTCTCGGGATTCCCTTCGGTCTCCTCCACCACCCGCTTCGTGGTGGTTCCTGGCCTGGACAACGGCACGTACACCTATTCGGTGAGCTCGTCGAACTCGAGCTGGACGAGCGCCGGGGGAAGCTTCTCCATCACGGGGGGCCCGGCCTCGGTGGCGGTCGCGTTCACCGAGGTCCAGTACGCGGTGGCCTTCTTCGCGTCGGGACTCCCGCCCGGGACGATCTGGAACGTGACCATGGCCGGGTCGACCCAAACGTCGAAGTCGTCGACGATCACCTTTTCCGAGCCGAACGGGACCTTCCCGTTCTCGGTCGGCGCGATCCCGGGGTGGTCGGAAACCCCGGCGTCGGGCTCGATCACCGTAGCGGGGCGATCGGCGGGGGTCACGATCGTGTGGGCCCGTTCGCTCTACAACGTGACGTTCACCGAGAGCGGGATCACGACCTCGACGCGGTGGTGGGTCAACCTCACGGGGACCACCGGCAACACCTCGCACGTGGGAAACACCGCCCTCGGGACGAGCATCTACCTCAGCCTCCCGAACGGGACGTATTCGTACACCGTCGCGAGCGCGGACAAACGCTGGCAGCCGATCCCCTACTCGGGCGCCTTCACCGTCGCGGCGGCGGGCCAGCAGCTCCTGATCACGTTCCACGAGGTCACCTACGCCGTTCTCTTCACCGAAGCCGGCCTCCCCACGGGGATGCAGTGGTGGGCGAACCTTACCGGCGGCCTCACGAATGCGTCCACCGGGACGACGATCCTCTACGTCCTCGCGAACGGCTCCTACACGTACCACGTCCAGGCCTCGGACCGCAGCTGGGGAGCCCCGTCCGGCGCCTTCAACGTGACCGGTGCCCCCCTCTCGATCCCCGTGACGTTCACGAACTTCCTCTACCCCGTCACGTTCAACGAGACCGGACTCGCCGCCGGGACGGCCTGGTCCGTGACGCTCGGCGGCGTCGTGGGGACATCGAACGGGGGTCCGATCGTGTTCAACGAACCGAACGGGACCTCGAGCTACCAGGTCGGTCGCGTGCCGGGCTATTCCGCGAAGATTAGCGCCGGCAACGTTACGGTCCGCGGGCACCCCGTGAACCTGACCGTCGCGTTCACGGCGGTCATCTACGACATCGCCTTCACCGAATCGGGCCTGCCCCGGGGGACCGCGTGGTGGACGAACCTCACGGGGGTGGGCGCGTTCGAGTTCACGGGAACGAGCGGGAAGATCCCGGTTTCGAACGGGAGCTACCCCTACGTGGTCCAGAGCACCAACCGAAGCTGGGCGCCCCAGGTCCCGACGGGTGTCGTCAACGTATCGGGGGCCTCCGTGAACGTCACGGTCGTCTTCCAGGCGGCGCTCTACTCCGTGACGTTCGTGGCGACGGGGCTGCCCAGCGGGGCCGTCTGGACCGTGGTCTTCGCAGGGCAGACCGACCACGTCGCGAACCTGTCGGCCACGTTCGCCGTCGGCAACGGGACCTACGCCTTCTCGGTTCCTGCGTACGGGATCTACTTCGCGACCCCGTCGTCCGGTAGCCTGACCGTCGACGGCCGCTCGGCCACGGTCGCACTCGCGTTCGTCGCCGCGGCGTACACGGTCACGTTCACCGAATCGGGCCTGCCGATCGGGGCCTCCTGGTCGGTCACGCTCGACGGGGTGACCGAGACGTCGACCAACTCTAGCCTCGTCTTCCGGGTGGCGAACGGAACGTTCCCGTACGTCATCGCGACGTCCGCCGGGAGCGCACCGAACCCGAGCTCCGGGTGGATCAGCGTTACCGGCACGAGCCGATCGCTTCCCGTGAGCTTCGGCACGACCACGGCGGCCCGTCACTCTCTTTCCACTTCCGAGCTCGAGATCCTGGCGTTCGCCCTGATCGACCTCGACGTCCTGCTCCTGATCGCCGTTCTGGCCTCGCGGCGTCGTGCCAAGAAGACGGCGCCGATCGTCCCGACCCCACCCGCGGGGGCGGTCCTGGGCGGCGGGGAGTTTTCCGGGGCGCCGTCGGGAGCGGCGCAGCCCCCCGCGCCGTCGCTCGACCCCGCACGCCGAGAGTGACCCGGGCTCGACCGCCGGGACCCCCCACGGCCTCGGGGAGGGGACGGAAGTCGGCCCCGCGGAAAGGCAATGCCGTAAATATCGCCGGGGCCGATGCCGCCGAGCATGTCGTCGAAGAACGTGGCCGTGCAACGGGCCGTGTACGATGCGTTGAACCGCGAGCGACGGCGCGGAGAGAGTTTCACCGCGCTCTTCGCCCGGCTGTTGGGCCAGCGAGGGACCCTCGACGAGGTCCGCGGCACCTGGGGGGCTCGAGGGTCGGCCGAGAGCGTCCGTCGGCTCGCCCGACTGCGGCGGGAGCCGGAGTGAGGTCCCGATGAAAGGCCTCGACACTCCGGTGCTCCTCGCGATCCTCCACGACCAGGCGTCGGCCCGAGCGCTCTTGAGGACGCTGCGTGGCGAAGAGCTCGCCACGACCGAGCTCAACATGTTCGAGTTGAGCGTCCTGGCGGCCGGGGGCCCGCGGCCCGAGCGGCCGTCGCGCGAGACGGCGCTGGCCCGGCTGCGGCGCCGCATCACCGTCCTCCCGATCACCGCGGACTCGGTCCGCGAGGCCGGTCGCTTCGTGAAGGTCGCCGCCCGCCGACCCGACTACCAGGCGCTCGTGTGGGGGACCCTAGCGGCCGCCCGATGCGCCGAGTGGATCACGACGCGCCGGTTCGCGCCGCCAAGGGGCCCGCTCCCGTTCAAGGTCAGGTTCGTCTAGCCGAGGCCGGCCCCGAGCCGACCGCCGAGGTTGCCGGACCGGCGCCGTTACGCGGCCGGTCCCGGAGGGTCTCCGCCCCGGAGGGAGCCTACCACCGCTCGCAACCGTCTTCCGTCGCAGGGATCCGGGGATCGGCCGCGTTCCGGGGCCGGGACGCCCGAGGGACCCTCTCCGGCGCCCGCGCCGTGCAGGCGCTACAGGAGGGATCGCGGTCCGAGCTCGGAGAGCTTATTTACCGAGGAATCCGATGGCATTGCAGTTCCTGCGTAGAACTCGGAAGCATGTCGGCAAGTACTGCGGCCTCCAAGTCGAAGCCCGTCTTCTTCCCGGCCGAGCCCCCTCTCGTCACGCGTCCGAGACCGACCGGCCTCACTCACGTTCTCGACCGACTTCGGGGCAAACCTCCCCTGGGTCTCTCGATGCTCGCGCCGTACATCGATGTCGTCAAGATCGGCTGGGGGCTACCGCTCCTGGTCGCGCGCGACCGACTGCGCGAGCGGATCGAGGAGTACCACGACGTCGGGGTCCTCGTCGCCACCGGCGGAACGCTCCTCGAGTACGCCGTCGCCCACGAACGCGAGACCCAGATGCTCGACGAGGCCCGGGAGTTGGGGTTCGACCTCATCGAGATCTCGAGCGGGATCATCGAGTTCTCGCCGGGGCAGCTCGAGCGGCTCGCCGACCAGGTCGCGCGACGCAGCCTCGAGTACTACATCGAGGTCGGGCGCAAGGACCCGAAGCACCAACTCTCGCTCAAGGAGACGATCGCCCAGATCGGCCACGCGCGCGGCCTGAAGCCGTCTCGAGTGATCGTCGAGGGGCGGGAGAGCGGCCGATCGGTCGAGATCTACGACGATGCCGGGGCGATCAAGTGGGACTGGGTCCGTGCCCTCCTCGCCGAGCACCCGCGCGAGGAGCTGCTCTTCGAGGCCCCGTTCGAGTCTCAGCAGGTCCAGCTCCTTCAGGAGCTGGGCGCGGAGACGAACCTCGCGAACGTGGAGTTCGATTCGGTCGCCGCACTCGCGACCGAACGGCTCGGGCTCCGGGGCGAGACGTTCGGCACGATCCGTCGGAGCCGCACCGTGCGGGGCCCTCCGGCCGCGAAGTTCCTCTACTTCCTGCTCGAGACGTACCGCGGCCTCGACCAGACCCAGCTCTCGCAGATGTCGCGCCTGCCGCGGCGCACCGTCCAGAGCGCGCTCGACTCGTTGCGACGCCAGGGGCTGGTCCAAGAAGCGGTCTCGCTCCACGATTCCCGGCGCCGCGAGTACCGACTGAGCTGACGAGGACGGCTCCCCGCCCGTCCGTCGTCAACGCTATCGCGGCGGCGTGCTCCCCCGAACGGGTACGAAGTTGGAACCTACGTTGGCACGCCCGCTCGAAGGCAAGGTCGCAGTGGTCACCGGAGCGACCTCGGGGATCGGACGCGAGGTGGCGTATCGTTTGGCGCTCGACGGGGCGACCACGGTCGTTGTCGGGCGCGGAGACTCCCGAGCCGAAGCGACGGCCCGGCAGCTCGCCGCCGCCTCGGGCAATCCGAGGGTAGAGGGGATCGGGGTCTCGGACCTCGCCCTCCTCTCGGAGGGCCGCCGGGTCGCTCGCGAAGTGCGCGAGCGCTACCCGAAGGTGGGCGTCCTCGTCAACAATGCGGGAGCCTACTACGGTCGTCGGGAGACGACCGGGGACGGGCTCGAACGCACGTTCGCGCTGAACGTCCTCGCGCCGTTCGTCCTGACGACGGAGCTCGAACGGGTCCTGAGGGCCGGCGCGCCGTCACGAGTGGTTCAGGTCGCCTCCGCCGCCCACCGAGGCTACGCGCTCGACTTCTCGGACTTGCAGTCGGAGCGTGCGTACCGGGGGTTCGGTGCCTACGGGCGGTCGAAGCTCGCCCTCCTCCTCTTGACCCGGGAGCTCGCGCGCCGGTGGCCCGCGAACGAGGTGACGGTCAACGCGGTCCATCCCGGTTTCGTGCGTTCGGGATTCGGGCGGAACAACGCCGGGGCGACCGCGCTCGCGATCCGTATGTCGAGCGCGCTCTTCGGGACCTCGGTTCGCAAGGGAGCCGATACCCCGGTCTTCGTCGCCTCGGACCCGAGCCTGGCCGGGATCTCGGGCGCGTACTTCGTCCGGCGACGCACGGCGCCGGGGTCGGCGGCTTCCCGAGACACCGAGGCCGCCGCTCGACTCTACCAGACCTGCACCGAGCTGGCCGCGACGTCCGTCCCGAAGAACTGACCTCTCCGGAAACGGGGACTAGAGTCGAAACCACAAAAAGGACGGTCGTGTCGGGAGGCTCCGTGGAGAAGGTCGACGTCATCGTGGTGGGAGCCGGTCTCGCCGGGTCCTCGGCAGCGTACTCGGCGGCCAAGGCGGGCGCGCAGGTCGTAATGGTCGAGCGGGGCGCTCGGCCCGGTTCGAAGAGCGTCTCGGGCGGGCTTCTCTACACGCACGCTCTCGCCCGGATGTTCCCGAAGTTCTGGGACGAGGACCCGTCCCCTGTCGAGCGGGCGATCGCTCGCAACGTCCTCACTCTGCTCACGCCGACCCAGGCGACGTCCTTCGACTTCTACGACGCGGCGTTC
>DAHVAA010000112.1 GCA_027314845.1 Thermoplasmata archaeon
GCTCGATCGCCGGACGAAGGTGGTCGCGCTCACCCATGTGTCGAACGTCCTCGGTACGAAGAACCCCGTCCGGGAGATCGCGGACCGTGCCCACGCCGCGGGGGCGCTGGTCGTCGTGGACGCGGCCCAGTCCGCGCCCCACGTGCCGATCGACGTCGACCGGCTCGGGGCGGACTTCCTCGCCTTCTCCGGCCACAAGACGCTCGGACCGATGGGGATCGGCGCGCTCTGGGGCCGCGCGGCGCTCCTCGACGAGCTCCCTCCGGCCATGGGCGGAGGGGAGATGATCCGGGAGGTCCACCAGGACCGCGTGAGCTTCGCTGAGGTGCCGGCGAAGTTCGAAGCCGGAACCCCGAACGTTGGCGGCGCCGTCGCGCTCGTGGCGGCCCTCGACTACCTGGAGCAGGTCGGGTGGGAGGACCTCGCCGCGCACGAGCACCGACTCCAGACGACGGCGCTCCGACTCGCGAACGAGCGGCTGGGGGACCAGATCACGATCTACGGGCCCCGAGACCCGAGGGAGCGGGAGGCCGTGCTCTCCTTCCGCCTAAGGGGCGCCCATCCGCACGACGTCGCGAGCGTGTTGGACGCTCGGGGCATCTGCGTTCGAGCAGGGCACCATTGCGCGCAGCCGCTTATGGAGCGGCTCGGGGTACCGGCCCTAACGCGGGCGAGCCCATACCTCTACAACACCGAGAGCGAGTTGGAGGAGCTCTTTGACGGGCTGGTCGAGGCGGCTCGGCTGTTTGCTCGGCCGGAGCCGACAGCTCCCGTACGGTCGTGAGCGACTCGGGTCAAGTCCTTCCACGGGGTCCGCCAGACTCTGTCGCGAGTTGGTCTACAGGTAGGGTCTTTCCCACTCTGGTTTCGAGAGTCGTCGAAGTGTCGCCGCCCTCACGACCTCTCATTTAAATACACCGGGGTGATGGAATTCCCGAGGCAGACATGGCGCAAGCCAACGAGATCACTCCGCTGGACTACACCCGGTACGATTTCAAGAACCCCGAGACGTACCGCCTCCGGATCCCGAAGGGCCTTAGCCGCGAGGTCGTGGAGCAGATCTCTCACTTCAAGGACGAGCCGGACTGGATGCTCGAGTACCGGCTTCGGGCGTACGACCACTTCGTCGACCGCCCGATGCCCGACTGGGGCCCGAGCCTGACCGACATCGACTTCGACGCCTACACCTACTACGCGAACCCGCTTCTCGAGGGCGAGACGAAGCGTAAGTGGGAGGACCTTCCGGACGACATCAAGAACACGTTCGAGAAGCTCGGGATCCCGAAGGCCGAGCGCGAGTTCTTCGGCGGCGTCGGGGCGCAGTACGACAGCGGGACCGTCTACCACAAGATCCGCGAGGACCTTGCGGCGAAGGGCGTCATCTTCTGCGACACCGACACCGCGGTCAAGGAGCACCCCGAGATCGTCCGAAAGTACTTCGGACGGATCGTTCCGTACAACGACAACAAGTTCTCCGCGCTCAACAGCGCGGTCTGGTCCGGAGGCAGCTTCGTCTACATCCCGCCCGGCGTGGACGCGGGGATCCCGCTCCAGGCGTACTTCCGTATCAACGCGAAGAACGTCGGGCAGTTCGAGCGGACGCTGATCATCGCCGACAAGGGGGCCAAGGTGCACTACCTCGAGGGGTGCACGGCACCGATCTACTCGACCGACTCGCTCCACGCGGCGGTCGTGGAGGTCGTGGCCGAGCCGTACGCCAAGCTCCGCTACACGACCGTGCAGAACTGGTCGAAGAACGTCTACAACCTGGTCACGAAGCGGGCGGTCGCCTACGAGCACGCGCTCGTCGAGTGGGTCGACGGCAACATGGGCTCCAAGGTGACGATGAAGTACCCGTCGGTCTACCTCAAAGGACGCGGCGCTCGCGCCGACATCCTTTCGGTCGCCTTTGCGAGCCAGGGCCAGGTTATCGACTCGGGGGCGAAGGCGGTCCATTCGGCCCCGGATACCTCGAGCAAGATCATTGCGAAGTCGATCGCCATCCGCGGCGGGCAGACGAGCTACCGTGGACTCCTCCATGTCGCGCCGGGGGCGACCGGCGTCAAGGCCGCGGTGCGTTGCGACGCGCTGCTACCGGACGAATCCGGCCGGTCGGACACGTACCCGTACAACGAGATCCATGAGGAGGACGCCACGATCACCCACGAGGCGGTGGTCGGGAAGATCGGCGAAGAGCAGATCTTCTACCTGATGAGCCGAGGGCTCACGGAGTCGGACGCGATCCACCTGATCCTGATGGGGTTCCTGGCGGAGTTCGCGAAGGAGCTCCCGGTCGACTACGCGATCGAGCTCAACCGGCTGATCCAGCTCGAGATGGCCGGCGCGGTCGGGTAAGCCGAACGGCGACCGTACCGCCCAATCCCGGGTCCCGATAGATCCGGGATACTTGGTCAGGGGGGCGGCGAGCTGCGCGCCCGGGGCACTCGCGGCACGTCCGTGTGGGACTTCACGAGGTCGACCACCGCAAGGAGCGTCGCGTAGGCGAGATTCGCCCGAGCCGCCAGGGCCACCACGGTCCGGCCTCCCTCGGTCGAGAGCTCCTGAAGGGCCGCGGCCAAGAGCAACTCTGCGGTCTCAAGGCTCACGGGGTCGAGCACTCGCCCCCGGGGGTGGCGAACGAGATCGCCCGTCTCCTCGAGGTCAGAGCGCAGGGAGCGGACGAGCTCTTCCAGCGCCTCGACCGAATATCGTTCCGGATCGAGGATGAGGGGCATGGGACTCCGTGGCCGGACCCCTACCGGAGCTTCGTGTCGAACCGCCACTCGGGGGCGGCCTCGGTGCCCGAGACCGAGAGGCTCGGAAGCAGCGGGTACTCGCCCTTCCGCCAGTACACGTCCTTCCCCTCCCAGCGGCGCGCGAGGGTCGGGTAAAGGATCTCGCGGAGCCCCGGGATCGGTGCTCGTTCGTGCACGTAGGAGAGGAACCCCTCGCCGATCATGCGGACCGCCTCCTCGTGCGTCATGCCGCGCGACTCGAGGTAGAAGACCTTCTCCGGGTCGACCGGCGCCACCGAGGTCGAATGGGTCGCCTTGACGTCGCGGCAGAGGATCTCGAGGATCGGGATCGTGTCCGAGCGCGCACCGCGCGAGAGCAGCATCGCATGCTCGGAGACGTACGCGATCGTCTTGCGGGCCCCGGGTTCGATACGGACAAGCCCCCGGCTCATCCCCCGCGCCTCGTCGGTGAACACCCCCCGGGTGATCGACTGGGCGTGGGTGTCGGTCGCGACGTGCGTCACGTCGACCGAGCTGTCGTAGGATTGATTCTTCGCCCCGTAGAACGTCTGGAGGTCGTCGGCGATCGAACCCGGCCCGACCATCGTGGTCTGGTTCCGAACCTTCGTGCGGAAACCGCCGAGCCCGTTCCAGAGCCAGGCGATCCGCGAGTTCGCTCCCGTGGTGACCGACCGGCGGTAGATCGAGACGGTCTTGAGGTCGGGCGCGTGGACCGTGAGGAAGACGACCTTCGCCTGGCTCGAGAGTTCGAGGTCGGTCGCGGAGGCGTAGAGCCGTTGGCCGTCGGCCGGGGTCTCGGTCGAGTAGGTCTCCTCCGTGACCAGGAGCTGCGCATCGGACCCGGCGCGGATCGATCGCCGGACCGAGAGGGCTTCGTGAGGGCGCGAAAGGACCGTGAGCTCCTGGACCCGCACCGGCTCGCGGAACCCGTCCGGGACCTCGAGGCGGTACCCCCGGTTCAGCAGCGTGGTGGCCAGCGCGGAAAGCCGATCGGGCACGGCGCCGGCGCCTCGGAGGAACGTGGCGAGCGTCCCGTTCCCGTGCTGCCAGAGCTCGGTGAGCGTCGTGGCTCGGACGCCGGCATCGGCCAGAGGCTTCGGCACCTCGACGCGAGTCCCGGACGCGTCATGCACCACCCGGACGGCGTCCTCGAGCAGCGCCGGCAGCTCGACCGCCGGACCTTTGGCCGCGGGCTCGAGGTCCGAGAGGTCCACGCCCGCGAAGTAGCCATAGCCGCGGTAGAGCGGGTTCGGCTCGATCGGCAGTTCCCGGAATCGCTCGTACGCCTCCTCGCGCGTCGTGCGGTAAGCCTCCGGGTCGGTGAGTGATCCGGAGAGCGCCCGGACCTGCTCGAGCGAGAGCCATTCCGAGTACCGGGGCGCCGCTGAGGCCATCGGATTTACACACCCAAGTGTGTTTATAAGATGAGCGGGGGGACCGACCCCAACCGCGGCCGCCACGGCCCCCGGGCCGGCGGCTCTCGCCCCGACATCGGCTATCTCGCAGGGACCTTCGGGCGGAAGTGCGCGGTGAAGTGCGGGAGTCGTCCGGGCCGATGGGTCATCTCAAGCCCCCGGACCGAGTCGCGTCGCGCGAAGACCCGTCCGATCACCTCCGCTACGTACGCGAGGTGGCTCGCCGAGTACGTGCGACGCGGGATCGCGAGGCGCACCAGCTCGAGCGGTCGACGGGTTTCCTCGCCCGACGCGGGGAACATGATCGCACCGATCTCGACCGACCGAACCCCGCCCTCCCGATAGATCTCCACGGCCAGGGCCTGGCCGGGGAGGTCGGCCGGTGGGAGGTGCGGAAGGAAGCGCTGCACGTCGAGGTAGACCCCGTGGCCCCCCACCGGGTGAAGGAACGGTACGCCCAGCCTCTCCAGGCGCTGCGCCAGGAACCGTACCTGCCCGACGCGGTGCGCGAGGTACTCGAGGTCCATCGCCTCCTCGAGCCCGACCGAGATCGCCTCGAGGTCGCGCCGTGCGAGTCCGCCGTAGGTCGGGAACCCTTCGAAGAGGATCAGGAGCTCTTTCATCTGTTCGGCGAGCGCCTCGTCGCGCGTGGCCACGAACCCGCCGATGTTCACGAGCCCGTCCTTCTTCGCGCTCATCGTGGCGCCGTCCGCGAGGTCGAAGAACGCGCGCCCGATCTCGGAGATCGACCGCGAGTCCATCCCCGGCTCTCGCTCGCGGACCAGGTAGGCGTTCTCGGCCCAGCGGCACATGTCGAAGTAGAGGGGGACGCCGTGGTCCCGGCAGAGCTTCGCCACCTCGCGCGCGTTCGCGAGCGAGACCGGCTGACCCCCGCCGGTGTTGTTGGTGATCGTCATCATGACGAGCGGGATCCGATCGTGGGACCCGAGGAGTCGGTCCAACGCCCCCACGTCCATGTTCCCCTTGAACGGGAAGTCGCTCACCGGATCGTACGCTTCGGCGACCGCGAGGTTCACCGGCCGCGCCCCCTGATGGAGCACATGCGCCTGCGTCGTGTCGAAGTGCATGTTGTTCGGCACGACGTCGCCCGGCCGGCAGAGGGCCGAGAACAGGAGGTTCTCCGCGGCCCGGCCCTGGTGAGCCGGTAGAACGTGCGGAAATCCTGTGATCGCCCGGACGGTCGACTCGAAGCGCGCGAAGTTTCGACTTCCGGCGTAGGTCTCGTCGCCGACCATGAGCGCGGCCCACTGCCGGTCGCTCATCGCGCCCGTGCCCGAGTCGGTAAGGAGGTCGATCCGGATATCGTCCGAATGGAGGTTGAAGAGATTGAAGTGCGCCCGCTCGAGCGCCCGCTCCCGGTCCGAGCGGCTCGGCTGGGCGATCCGTTCGACGACCTTCGTGCGGTACGGTTCAAAAGGGAGCTCTTCCGCGCTCATCCTCCCGAGAACCGGCGGTCGGTATTTGAGACCGCTCGGGTGCGCCGGCGTTTCGGGCGCTGGGCGCGGGTCGAACG
>DAHVAA010000113.1 GCA_027314845.1 Thermoplasmata archaeon
GCTCGAGAGGCCCACATCGACGATGTGCGCCCCTTCGGGAACGTTCGCCCGGTGGAGGAGGCCGGGCTGGCCGACGCAGGAGAAGATCGTCCGGGCGTCCGCCAGGACCCGGTCGAGGTGGTGGGTCCGCGAGTGGGCGATCGTGACCGTAGCGTGGATCCCTTCCGCCCGGCCCCCCAGCAGAAGGGCGAGCGGGAGGCCGACGGTCTCGGACCGGCCGAGCACCACCACCCGTTCTCCCGAGAGCGGCAGATGATACTGCTGAGCGATGTCGACCGCGGCTCGGGCCACGGCCGGAACATGGATCGGTCGCTGGGCCACCAGGCGACCGAGGTTCATCGGGCCGACCCCGTCCACGTCCTTCTCGGGCCGCAGTTCGGCGACGGCGGCGTAGAAGTCGAAGGGGGCCGGCAACGGATGTTCCAGGAGCACGGCGTGCACGGAGGGGTCCCGGTCGAGGGCGCGCACTCGCTCCACGAGATCGGTCGGCCCCGCGCCCGGGTCGAGCGCGATGTCGCGAAAGGTGATCCCGACCGCCTCCGCGGCCTTCGCCTGTCGGCGGAGGTAGAACCGGAACGGGCTCTCGACGCCCCGATGCACGCTGACGAGCGAAGGGGCCGGCGTCCCGGAGGGGCGGGCGGCGATCCGCGCGCGGCTCGCCGCGTTCGTGCGTTCGGCGATCGGCTGGCCGAGGAGCCGTTCGGTCACGAAGCCTTCCTCGCGGTGTCGAGTCCGGGACGATAGATAACGGGCCGCCCCGTACGCGCGCCGGACGCGCCCGGGGGCGGCGCTCGCCCTCCGCGGTGGCCGGAGGGCACGATGGTCACCCGGATTCCCCCGAAGGGATTTATACGAACCCCCGCTTCGTTTACATGGCAGAACGGCCCGAGGGACTCGGGTCGGGACGCCGCCATGGCAGAAGGAGCGGAGTCATCCTCCACCGGGTCCGAAGCACCGCCGCCGTCGAGCGAGCTGGACGGCTGGGCCCGGACGCTCCCGTACACCTCCAGCACGCAGGTCGAGGTCCCCCCGCGCCTCTTGGACCAGGTCATCGGCCAGGACGAGGCCGTCGAGGTCGCCCGCAAGGCCGCGACCCAGAAGCGGCACATGATCCTGATCGGCGAGCCGGGCACGGGCAAGAGCATGCTCGCCCGGGCGATGGTCGACTTCCTTCCCCAGGAGCAGCTCCAGGACATCCTCGCCTACCCGAACACCGACGATCCGAACGAGCCGAAGATCCGGGTCGTCCCCGCGGGGAAGGGCAAGGAGATCGTCGCGGCCCAGAAGCTCGAGGCGGCGCAGAAGAAGGAGCAGCGGACGATCCTCTTCGTCATCCTGGCGCTTGCGATCTTCGCCTTCACGATCTACATCGTGATCACGACCGGTCAGCTGACGGCCCTCTTGCTCGGGCTCCTGGTCGTGTTCATCGTCTACGCGCTCGTCCGGTTCTCGGGCGGTCGGAACGATTCCTCGGCGTCCGTCGCGAAACTCCTCGTCTCGCATTCGCCCGACGATAAGCCGCCGTTCATCGACGCCACCGGGGCGCACGCCGGCGCCCTCCTCGGGGACGTCAAGCACGACCCGTTCCAGTCGGGCGGGCTTGAGACCCCGCCGCACGAGCGGGTCGAGGTCGGCGCGATCCACAAGGCCCACAACGGCGTCCTCTTCATCGACGAGATCAACCTGCTCAAGATCGAGAGCCAGCATTCGCTCCTGACCGCGCTCCAGGAGCGGAAGTTCCCGATCGTCGGTCAGTCCGAGCGGTCGGCCGGCGCGATGGTCAAGACCGAGCCGGTTCCGGCCGACTTCGTCCTGGTCGCCGCCGGGAACGTCGACAGCGTCCAGACGATGCACCCGGCGCTCCGCTCGCGCATCCGCGGCTACGGCTACGAGCTCTACGTCAAGACGACGATGCCCGACACGCCCGAGAACCGGATGAAGCTCGTTCGGTTCGTGGCGCAGGAGGTCCAGAAGGACAAGAAGATCCCCCACTTCGACCTCGGCGCGATCACCGAGGTCATCCGCGAGGCCCAGCGGCGCTCGGGCCGTTCCGGGCAGCTCACCCTGCGACTGCGGGAGCTCGGGGGTCTCGTCCGCGTCGCGGGCGACATCGCGCTGTCCGAAGGTCTTTCGATCGTCCACGCCGAGCAGGTCGTCAAGGCGAAGCGGGCGAGCCGCTCGCTGGAGCAGCAGATCGCCGACCGCTACATCGAGCGCCGCAAGGAGTACCGCATGTTCTCCGTGGAAGGCGCCGCGGTGGGGATCGTCAACGGGCTGGCCGCGATCAACGCCCAGACGGGGATGGCGGAGTTCTCCGGGATCGTCCTTCCGATCGTGGCCGAGGTCACCCCGGCCCAGACCCGGGACGGAGGGGTCGTGGTCGCGACGGGGAAGCTCGGCGAGATCGCGCGCGAGGCCGTGCAGAACGTGAGCGCGCTGATCAAGAAGTACACGGGCGAGGACATCTCCCGCTACGACATCCACATCCAGTTCGTCGGCACCTCGGACGGGGTCGAGGGGGACAGTGCCTCGGTCTCGATCGCCACCGCGGTCATCAGCGCGCTCGAGGGGGTCCCCGTCGACCAGTCGGTCGCGATGACCGGTTCGCTCTCGGTCCGCGGGCAAGTGCTCCCCGTGGGGGGCGTGACCGCGAAGGTCGAGGCCGCGGCCGATTCGGGCATCAAGCGCGTGCTCGTCCCCGAGGACAACCTGGACGACCTCGTCCTCGAATCCCGCTACCGCGGCGTGATCGAGGTGATCCCGGTGCGCACGCTCCGGGATGTGCTCAAGTACGCGCTCGTCGGCCAAGGAAGCCAGAAGGAGTCGCTCCTGGAGCGGCTCAGCGCGATGGTCCGAGCGACGAGCCGCACCCCCGAGGAGGTCCCCGCTTCCGGCGCACCGGCTCCCTCCTCGGGACGGCCGGCGGGTTCGTGAAGGGGACCTTCCGCATCCCGGTGCATCTGCCGACCCCGGCCCGGAGCGCGGGCCCCGGGACCGCGCCCGACGAGGACGAGGAGGACCGGTTCGTCAACCGTCCGTGCTATGAGTTCAATTCGATGCTCCGGCCGGCGTGGAACGATCGACGGTGCGAGCATTGTCGGCACTACCTGACGGCCCGGTGTCCGCACATCGAAGACTTCCTGGACGACGTGGAAGATTTGACCCCCGAGTGATATCGACGGTCCGTGCGCGGACTCCTGGTCGGCCGGTTCCAGCCGTTCCATCGCGGCCATCTTGCGGTCGTGCGGGAGGTGCGGGGGGCCCGTCCGGACGCGCCCCTCCTGATCGGCATCGGCAGCGCCGAGGAGTCGTACACCTGGAAGAACCCGTTCACCGCCGGCGAACGGTTTGAGATGATCCACCGGGCGCTCGAGGAAGCCGAGATCGACCGGGTCGAGATCGTCCCGATCGCCGACATCCGGCGCCACGCGCTCTGGGTCCGCTACCTCGAGGGCCTCCTGCCCCCGTTCGACCGGGTCTATACGAACAACCCGCTCACGCGACTCCTCTTCGAGCGCGCCGGCTACGACGTCGAGAGCCCGCGCCTCATCGACCGTCGCCGCTTCGAGGGGGTCCGGCTGCGGTCGCGGATCGCCGCGGGGTCGGGGTGGAAGGAGCTCGTCCCGCCGGCGGTCGCCCGGTACCTGGGGACGATCGACGCCCCCGCCCGCTTGCGCGTGCTCCGCCAGGGGGAAGGCCGCCCGAGCCTCGGGACCTCCCCCTGACGCCGTCCGAGACGGATCCGAAGGAGCGCCCCCGGCCGAGCGGATGCGGTTCGAGCCGATCCCCGAGAGGGCCGGGCCGTCGCCGCCTCTCCTCCCCGGGGCCCGTCGCCCCGACCGCAGCGCGGGGGCCGCGGTTCCTCCGATCTACCCGACCTCTCTCCGCCCCGGGTCCCCGGAACATTCGGAGTCGGCCGAGCGATTGCTCGCGGCGCTCCGATTCGTCCCCGTCGCCGCGCGCCATAGGGGCGTCGCGCGCCTCGCCAGCGTCCCGCGCCGCGCCTCCCACCGCCGCCCTCGGCCGCGGAGCCCGCCGCGCGGGAGATCGACGACGGTCCTCCCGTCCGTGGGTCGCTCGGCATCGAGGCCACCGAGGACCCTGTGCGGGACATCCCCGAGGCCGTCGACCGGGTGGCCGCGGGCGCCGGAACGCGCCCGTGGGCCGGTCCGCCCGAGGAGTGGCCCGCTCGCCGGGCGCCATCATTATAGGTGCTCTCCTTTCGTCCCGGTCGGCGTGCCACTGTAGCTCAGCCGGCAGAGCGGCTGATTCGTAATCAGCAGGTCGGGGGTTCAAGTCCCTCCAGTGGCTGCCGTTTCGGGCCGACGCCTTCCGAGTTCCAGCCGCTCGAGCCCTCGCCCCGGAGGGCTCGGCGGGATCCACCGGGGGAGCCTCCGCGGGGGGGCCGGCAGGACGAGATCGTCAGGTCCGTTGGGCCGGCGAGTCTGGCCCGAGGGTCGGCGCACCCGTCCGCGAGAGAGCGAAGGCCGCAATGTACGCGCTCAGGGCCCCGACCGCCGCGCCCGACCAGGCGCCGAAAGCGACGGCGCCCTGCGTGAAGTCGCAGCCCGCCAGGACCGCGGGGCCGGCGAAGGGTCCGCCATACTCGGAGCACTTCGCGAGGGCGAGATACTCGCCTAGGGCGCCGCCACCGAGTCCGGCCCACAGGCCGGCGACGCTTCCCGAAAGCGTCGCGAAGCGACGTTCTTTGGGATACCGAGGTTCCGGGGATCGCAGCCCGCGCAACAGGGCGACCGCAGCCACCCCCGCGAATCCGCCGGCGATGCCGCCTCCCACGAGACCGGCGGAAAGCGGAGCCTGAAAGAACGTGCCGGCCCACCATTCCGCCACGATTTCCGAGAAGTACCCCGCCGCGGCGGAGAGGGCGATTCCCGCTACCGCTCCGAGAGCCGCCGCGACGCGCTCGTGGCCTCGGCGGCCGACCGAATAGGCGACAAGAGCACCCGCGGTCGAACCAACCGCCGCGCCGAGCGCGAACGCCGCAAAGAGAGCCGCCGAGCCGCCCAGAAGCGGGGTGCTCCCTTCCGTCGAGATACCGAGGGAATCCATCGACGGAGCCACAAGGGAGCCCACCACTCCGCCGGTCCACGAGGCTAGGGCGACCGCCCACGCTCGACGAGAAGGCCGTCCGGCCACCTTCGGTAGACCTACCGGGTCCTTATTTGCTCTCGGCTCGAAATGGGACGGTCTTGAGTCCGCTCGGCGGGGCGGTACGGCTGGACGTTGGACTCCCGCGGGGGGTTCAGAGATCTCCTGGGTTCCAATCGCGTGCAGGGCCGACGGAGGGGCGGCGATCCCCGCTCGGGTTACGCGGAGCGTCTCGCCTTGCGGCCGTCCGCGGGAGGGTGCGGGTGGTGGTGGCCGGTGGAGGCCCCGATGGCCGACGGGGCTCCGATGAGGTAGTCCCCCTGCAAGATCCCCTTCACACCCCGGAGGTCCTCCGCGGCCGCGCGGACCTCTCCGCGCTTCCCGGCGAGGACCACCACTTCGACGCACGCGTCCCCGCTCAGATGAACGTGGGTCGAGAACTGGATGTGCTGCCCCCAGCGGTGCTGCGCCGCCGTCAGGCGGCGGAGGACGTAACGGTCCGTGTGCCGGTAGAGGAGCATAGCCATGCCGACCGC
>DAHVAA010000114.1 GCA_027314845.1 Thermoplasmata archaeon
TGCAGTCCGTCGCATTAACCATTCTGCCACCTCGGCGCCGCCGACCGCAGGAGACCGCGGTTTAAAGCCCTCGGGGAACGCGGAGAGGTCTCAGATGGGACGGAAACCCCGAGCGACCCGCCGGGCCCCGGTGAGAAACCCGAGTCTCAGTCGACCGCCCCACCGCAGGCCATGACCACCCGGATGGACTCGGTGGCGGCGGATCGACTCGAGGAGGTCGTCCGGCGTTTCGATCTCCGCGGGAAACTCCGTGTAGGCCCGCCCAAGGTCCGCGAGCTCGTGGACGTCACTCCCCCCCGTCTCGGCAAGCTGACGCCGGGACGCGACGACCTCGGCTCGGAAGTTCTGAACCTCAGAGTTGTGGCCGTTGCGGACCTCGAGGCCGTCGACCGCGGCGCTCTCGGCGAGACGTGGCCCCACGCCGTGGGTGAGCCGGAACGGGTGGGCGAGGACGGCGACCGCGGCCCGGGCTCGGACCCAGTCGAGGGTCTCGGCGAGCGAACGGCGCGGGGGAGGCGCTTCCGAGACCCCGTACGCCAGGAGATGGCCTTCGAGAGTGGAGACCTCGACCCCCGGAAGGATCAGAACCCCCGGGAATCGAGCCCGAAGGTCCGGGAGTGAGGGATGACCCGCGACACTGTTGTGGTCGGTCAGGGCGAACCCCTTGAGACCGGCGAACGGCAGCTGGTTCGCGATATCCGTGAGGCGCAGCCGGGAATCCGGTGAGTGGGCCGAGTGGACGTGCAGGTCGAGCCGTACCGTCCCCGTCATCGTACCTTTGCCCCGGGAGGGAGCTCGGCGGGCACGCGGATCGCCTGCCCGGGCCCGAGGGCCAGGAGCTCGCCGCGGGTCGCGTCCTCTCCCGCGAGTCGCACGACCACCCGACCGTCCGGGGCCCACTCCCCCGACACGATGACCTCGCGGCCTCCGAGGTCGACCCGGGTGCCGCCCCCCTCGGCCTTCCCGACCACGGAACCGACGCGAAGGACGAACGTCGAAAACTCCTCGTAGGAGATGGTTCGGTCGCTCGGCCCCGCCCCCACGACGAACGTGCCGGGGGCGGCCGATGCGGGGGGTTCGAGCAAGACCGCCCGGTCTCCGTGGTCCGCCGCGAGCACCATTCCCTGGGATGTCATGCGGCGGATCGTGCGGGGCGCGAGGTTGGCGAGGATCGCTACCGATCGACCGGTGAGCGCCTCCGGAGGATAGGAGCCACGGAGACCGGCCACCAGGGTCCGCGGTGCTTCCTCCCCCAGGTCGACCTCGAGCACGTAGAGCTTGTCGGCGGAGGGGTGATTCGCGACACTGCGGATGCGACCGACGCGAATCGAAAGGACCGCGGCAGCGGTTCCGGACCCGCCGGGCGCACTCGGGTTCGGCGAGGCCTTCGAGTTCGACGCCGGTGAGCGGGGGAAGAGCGGGCGAACCTCCCCCAGGGGCTGGCCGGGCGACGGGGGGTCGGTGGCCTTGTCCCAGTCGCCCGGCCCCGGGGGAGCGGAGCGGCCCAGCATGCGGAAGACCTCCGCGCTCGAGAACGGAAGGACCGGGGCGAGCCATGTCGCGATCGCCTGCACCGTCCAGACCGACTCGTAGATCGCGATCGACCGCTCCGGCTCGGCGGCCTGCCATGGGTGAGCCTCGTGGAAGCGTCGATTCGCTTCCCGGACCTCCGCGAGCGCAAGGTCGAGCGCCTCCTTGAGGTGCACCCGATCGAACTCCTCCGTGATCCGCTCGTGCGCGTTCCGAAGCCGCGCGAGGAGATCCCCCCGGCGGGGCCCTTCCGGAGGACCCGGGATCTTGCCGTCATACCGGTCCCGCACCAGAACCAGGGTCCGCTGGACGAGGTTCCCGTACTGGTTCGCGAGGACCTCGTCCCGCAATGTATCGAACTCCTTCCAGTCGAGCTCGGTGTCGTGATTCTGCGGTGCGAGCAACGCGGCGTAAAACCGAATGACGTCGGGCGGATACCGCTCGAGCAGGGAGGGGATGAACGCCGCTTCGTCCTCGGTCCGAGATTTGGAGATCTTCCCACCGCCGACCCGCAACCATTCGTTCGCGGGGACATCGTACGGCCGCTGCAGGCCGCCCGCGCCGATCAGCATCCCGGGCCAGATGATCGTGTGATGGAATTTGTTGTCTTTTCCGACGAAGTAGTAGGCGCGGACATCCTCCTCCGGTCCCCAGAACCTCTGCCAGGCGTCCGGGCGACCCGAGCGGATGGCCCATTCCCGCGAGGCGGAGAGGTAGCCCGTCACGGCGTCGAACCAGACGTAGAACCGCTTCGAGTCGTACCCGTCGAGGGGTATCGCGATCCCCCACTCGAGGTCCCGCGTGATCGGCGTGGGATGCAGCCCGTCGTGGAGGAAGTTCTCAGCGACCCGCAGGGTGCCGGGGCGCCAGTGCGACGTCCCGGCGAGCCACTCGGTGAGCTTCGGCTGGAGCCGGTCGAGCTCGAGATAGAAATGCTCCGACGCTCGGAACTCGGCGGGGGTGCGACAGAGAGCACATCTCGGGTCGACGAGCTGCTTCGGTTCTAGTGGCCGGCCGCAGTTGTCGCATTCGTCTCCCCGGGCCCGCTCGAACCCGCAGTACGGGCACGTCCCCTCAAGGTAGCGGTCGGGGAGGAACCGACGGTGGTTCGGACAGAAGGCCCCATCCGCGGTGCGCCGGCGGACGAAACCGTTCTCGAGGAGGTTCAGGAACAGCTCCTGTACCGTCTTTTCGTGAACGACCGTGTGCGTGTGAGTGAAGAGGTCGAAGGAGAAGCCGAGACGCTCGAACGCCGCCTTGTTGACCTCGTGGTACCGACGGGCGACCGTCTCCGGGGATACTCCTTCCTTCTCGGCGCGGACGAGCGTCGGCGTGCCGTGCATGTCGGAACCCGACACCATGAGCACCTCGTGGCCCCGGAGCCGGTGGTAGCGCGCGAACGTCTCTCCCGGGAGATACGCCCCCGCGAGGTGACCGATGTGGAAGGGGCCGTTCGCGTACGGCCACGCGATCCCGACGAAGATCCGAGTCACCCTCTCCGCCCTCCGAAGGCTACCCGAGCCGGTCCCCGACCTAAGGATTTCGAGGTCCGCTCACGCATCGCGGCACGAGGCCCGCAGCCATCGCGTCGCCTTTATCGGTCCTCGGGGCTCCCTTCCTACCGGTGTCGGAAGACGAGTCCGGGATGGTACGGCCGGTCGTTCCGGAAGCCGACCGGCTGATCGGAGTGCGACACCCCGTGCTCCTCCACGGGTTCGTGGCGCTCGTCGACTACATGGGCAACGACGCGGCGATCGTCCAGGCGGCCCGCGTCTCCTACGGGAAGGGCACGAAGAGCTTCCGCGACGACCGGGGGCTGATCCGCTATCTGATGCGCCACCGCCACACCACCCCGTTCGAGATGGTGGAGTACAAGTTCCTCGTGCGCCTCCCGATCTTTGTCGCCCGGCAGTTCATCCGGCACCGGAGCGGGTCGTTCAACGAGTTCTCAGCGCGGTACTCGATCATGACGGACGAGTACGAGGTCCCTCCCCCCGAAGAGGTCCGTCGCCAATCGACGCGGAACCGCCAGGGACGCGCGGAGGCGCTGCCCCCCGATACGGTGGAGCGGTTCCGCTCCGAGCTCGACCGGGTCGCGAAGGACGCCTACACCGTCTACTCGCGGGCGCTCGAGGACGGGGTCGCGCGGGAGACCGCACGGCTGGTGCTCCCGGTCGCGTACTACACCCAATGGTACTGGAAGACGAATCTCTGGAACCTGTTCCACTTCCTTTCCCTTCGGCTCGACCCGCACGCGCAGGAGGAGATCCGCCTCTTCGCGGCCGAGATCGCCCGGATCGCCCGCGTCGTGGCCCCGACGGCGTTCGAAGCGTTCGAGGAGTTCCAGCGGGCCGGGTTGAACCTCGGCCGAAGGGAACAGGTAGCGCTTCGGGCGCTCCTTGATGGAAAGACCCCCGAGGCGGCGTGCGAGTTCGCCGGTCTCCCGCTGAAACGCGAGGACGGCCGGCCCATGACCAGCGGCGAGGGAGTGGAGTTCCTCGAGAAGCTCGAGCACCTCCGGCACGCCGAGTGACGCGGCGGACCCCCTCCACCGTATACGCGGGGGAGGCTTCGCGCCGCCATGTCCGACGTGTCACTCCACGGGCTGTTCCTCGACAACCAGACCGTTCCTCCACGAGACCGCGCGACCTTCGAGGTCGTGGACCCTGCGGACGGCTCGACGGTCGGGCGGGTCGTCCGCGCCGGCGCCGACGATGCGCGAGCGGCCATGGACTCGGCCGCGAAGGCCCAGCCGTCCTGGGAGGCGATCGGAGCCGTCGCGCGAGCCCGGGTCTTGCTCCGGGCGGCCGAGCGGCTCCGGGGGCGATCGGAGGAGCTCGCCCGGCTCATCACCCGAGAGATGGGCAAGGTCCTCACCGAAAGCCGGGACGAGGTCGAAGGGGCGATCGACAACCTGGAGTACTACGCCGCGTTCGCGCGAACGCTCTCCGGCGAGGAGGTCGCCGGCCTTCCCGCCGGAGAGACGATGCGGCTGCTCTGGCTTCCGCGCGGCGTGGTGGTCGCGATCACCCCCTGGAACTTCCCGGCGGCGACCGTGACGCGGAAGATCGCGCCGGCGCTTCTCGGCGGCAACACGATGGTCCTGAAGCCCTCGAGCAACACCCCGCTCTCCTCGCTCCTCATCGCCGAAGCGTTCCGGGACGGTGGACTTCCCGCCGGAGTGCTCAACGTCGTTCCCGGACCGGGGAGTGAGCTCGGTCCCGCGCTGATCCAGCATCCCCACTGCAGCACGGTGACGCTCACGGGCTCGACCCGCAGTGGGGTCGAGGTCCTCCGGCTCGCGGCGCCGGGGGTCGTAAAGTGCCTGCTCGAGCTTGGCGGCAAAGCACCGGTGCTGGTCGCCTCCGACGCCGACCTGGATTGGGCCGCCCGGGCCACCGTCTGGGCCCGGTACTGGAACGCGGGCCAGGCCTGCATCGCGGCGGAGCGGTGCTACGTGGACGCGAGCGTCGCCGATCGGTTCCGCGCCAAGGTCGTCGCGCTCGTCGCGGCGCTTCGGGTGGGACGAGGGCTGGACCCGCACACCGACATCGGGCCGCTCTACTCGACGGGCGCGCGCGATGCGATCGCCGCCGACGTGAAGCGGGCGGTGTCGGAAGGAGCCCAGGTGGTCGTCGGGGGGGAGGCACCAGCTTCGGGCGAGCTCGCGCACGGCGCGTTCTACCTTCCGACGGTCCTGGACCAGGTCACCGAGGCGAGCACGATCGCCCGAGAGGAGATCTTCGGGCCCGTCCTTCCTCTCCTGACGTTCTCCGACTGGGAGGAGGCGATCCGTCAAGCGAACGCAAGTCGGTACGGCCTTTCTAGCTACGTCTTCACGCGCGATTTGGCGCGGGCCGAGCGCGCGATCCGGGAGCTCCGTTTTGGCGAAACCTACGTCAACCGCGTGGGCCCGGAGACCCCGCAGGGCTACCACGCGGGATTCCGCCAGAGCGGACTCGGCGGCGAAGGGACGGTCTGGGGCGTCCGGGATTACCTTCAGCTCAAGACCGCTTACGTCGACTGGAAGGAGCCGCACCGGGCCGACTACTTCCTGCCGTACCATGACCGCCGGGTCGAATGAGCCCGACGTGCAGGTCCATCACGT
>DAHVAA010000115.1 GCA_027314845.1 Thermoplasmata archaeon
CGCCGGGAAGGATCTCGTGCCAGGCGTCGGGGCGGTCGTTCCAGAGGGTCATGGCGTCCGGGACGGCCCGTCGGTATTTGGACGTACCGAGGTCCGGTCAGCCGAGCGCGTGCTCGAGGTCGGCGACCAGGTCGTCCGCGGCTTCGACCCCGACCGAGAACCGAAGGAGGCCTCCCGTGATCCCCTGCGCCTCGCGCACGTGCGCGGGCACGGACCGGTGGGTCATGAGCGCCGGATGGTTCACGAGCGACTCGACGCCCCCGAGGCTCTCCGCGAGGGTGAAGAGCTTGAGGCGCCGGAGGACCCGACGGGCCCCGGGGAGACCGCCGCGGATCTCCGCGGAGACCATTCCCCCGAAGTCGTCCATCTGGCGCCGCGCCACCGCGTATCCCGGGTGGTCGGGCAACCCCGGGTAGAGCGTGCGAACGACCTTCGGGTGGCGGGCGAGGAACGCCGCGACCTTCCGGGCGTTCTGGCAGTGCGCCCGGACGCGGAGCCCGAGCGTGTGGATCCCCCGGAGGACGAGGAAGCTCTCGAGGGGTCCGAGGATCCCGCCCTGGGTGTTCTGGTACCAGCGGAACCGCTCGAGCTGGCGCCGGTCCCGAAAGACGAGCGCCCCCCCGATGAGGTCGCTGTGGCCGCCGAGGTACTTCGTCGTCGAGTGAAGGACGATATCCGCGCCGAGCTCGAGCGGGCGCTGGAGGACCGGCGAGGCGAACGTATTGTCGACGGCGACGCGCGCCTTCGACCTCCGGGCGATCGCGATCGCTCCCTTGAGGTCGGTCACCTTGAGCAGGGGGTTCGTCGGGCTCTCGAGGAAGAGTAGGTCGACCGGCGCTCCGTCCGCGAACGCGGCTCGCACGTTCGCGAGGTCGGAGGTGTCGATGAGGTCGACCCGTACGCCGTGGGTCTCGGCCACGTCGAGCAGCCTCCGGGTCCCGGCGTAGAGGTCGTCGCCCGCAACGATCCGCGCGCCCGACGGGTACGCCATGAAGAGCGCCGAGGCGGCGGCGAGTCCCGAGGCGAACGCGAGGCCCCCCACGCCGCCCTCGAGCTTTCCGAGCACGCGCTCGAGGACCGCGCGCGTCGGGTTGCCCGTCCGGGAGTAGACGAACCCTTTTGACCGGCCGGGCGCGGACTGTGCGTAGGTTGACGTCAGGTAGACCGGGGGATTGACCGAGCCGGTCGACGGGTCCGGCGACTGTCCTTCGTGGATGACGCGGGTGTCCCAGTGCATTCGGGCCCGCCAGCCCGACGTACGATTTCAACCATTGCCTCGGCCACCGGCGACCCGATGGGGAGGGCTGACCCGACTCCCCCGCGCCGCGACTCCGGCCGGCCCCGTGGGGCGGAGGCGCTGCCGGGCGACCCACGGGATCGCCCCCTTCGCTGCACCATCCGTGCGGCCGACGTTCGCAAACTGTGCGTACCCGATCGTTCTAATACTGGGTCCGTATCGGCGTGACAAGGCATAGCTCGGGTACGGGGCCCGGGAGTGCTTTGGGGGAGTCCACGTGCCGGCGGCGCTGGGGGCCGAGACACCGACGAACATCGTGAACCTGCCGAAGACCGTGACGGTCCGCGAGGACGTCTACGTTCGGAAGGCTTCGGGGCTCGTCCGAACGGTCGGACCGACGAGCGCGCTCTTCTCGAACCTTGTGGCGATGGGGATCATCGTCAACTTCTTCTGGGTCGTCTTCGCCTCGGCGGGCTACCCGAACGCGAACCTCGTCGACACGGTGCTCATCGGGGTGCTGATCAACGTCGGGGTCGGGTTCGTCTATTGGATGCTCTCGAGCGCGATGCCGCGCTCGGGCGGGGATTACGTGTTCATGGGACGGATCTTCCACCCCAGCATCGGCCTCGCCACGAACCTCGTCTTCTCGGCGGTCTTCATCACCTGGGCGGGCCTCTTCGCCTACTACATCACGGTCTTCGGCCTGCCGATGATGCTGGGAAGCTATGCGATCGCAGGGGGGAGCTCGGGCCCCCTCACCTCGTTCGAGACCCTCCTCAGCTCGAACAGCAACATCTTCGCGATCTCCGCGATCATCCTGGTCCTCGTCATCTTGATCAGCTTCCTTCCGACCAAGTGGGTCTTCCGGGCCACCGTCGGGATCTTCGCTGTGACCGCGATCATCTACGTGATCATGATCGGACTCCTCCTCTTCACGAGCCAGGCCACGTTCGCGAGCCACTGGAACGCCGCCAACCCGACCTCCACGTACGCGAGCATCGCTTCAAGCGGGGCGTCGGGCGACGGCATCACGACCTCGGGCACGTTCCTGGGCATCGTGTACACCATGCTCAGCTTCGTGGGGTACGCGAACAGCTCGTACTACGCGGGCGAGATCCGGGGCAGCCCCACGCGCACCCAAGGACTCGCGATCTTCGGCGCCCCGATCATCTTCGCGGTCCTCATCGCGGTCCTCTACGCGACGACCTACGTGACGTTCGGACGCGACTTCATCGTCGGGCTCAGCACGGGCTATCTCACGGGCACCGTGGCGGTCCCGGCGTTCCCGTCGCCGCTCCTCCTGGCCGCGTACGTCCTCCCCTCGGGCGGGATCAGCCCGATCCTCGCGGCGTTCCTTTCGTTCGGCGTCGTCCTGACGTTCTTCGGGTTCTCGCTGATCTACTTCATCGTCCCGACGCGCAACGTCTTTGCCTGGTCTTTCGACCGCATCTTCCCGTCCGCCCTCGCGCGGGTGAGCCGGAGGGGCGTGCCGTGGGTCGCGGTCCTCGGACTCGCCGTCTTCGCCTTCGTCTCGCTGTACATCGCGGTCTACACGACGCTCTTCAACTACCTCGGGTACTCCAACTTCGGGTTCTGGTTCGCCGTGGGGATCGTCTGCCTCGGGGGGGCGCTCTTCCCGTTGATCCGGCCGGCGCTCTTCGCCCAGGCACCGCGGATCGTCCGGTCCCGGATCGGGCCCGTTCCGGTCCTGACCCTGGTGGGGCTCGCGTCGTTCGCGGCGTCGTGGTACGTCAGCTACGCCTCGTCGACCGCGACGTTCCTCGAGTTCAGCAGCTACAGCTACGGCGGCCTCATGGTGCTGCCGGCGATCTTCGTTGCCGGGTTCGTCCTTTACTGGGTCTCCTACGCGATCCAGAAGCACCGGGGGATCCCGGTCGACCTCATCAGCAAGGAGCTGCCGCCCGACTAGCCCGGCCGCCCCCGTTTTCTGCGGCCGAGGCTGCCGAGACCCGTGGGGGAACGCGTCGAACTCGTGATCGACCCGCTCCGGCGCGAGCGGGTCTCGGTCGAACTCCCGCTCACCTACCGCGTCCCGGTGGAAACGGTCCGCTCGGAGCTCGGCCTCCCCGACGCGGTCGACCTCTCCGACCCGATCGTGGCGAAGGCGGTGGCGCTCGCCGGAGCGGCCCGGCGCCAGGCGCCTCCCGTGCGGTTCGCAGTCTTCGGCGGCGTCGCGCACCGCCTCCGGGGCGGAGCGAGCAACCGCACGGACCTCGGGCTCCGGCACGACCTGCACGACATGGACGTCGCGGTCCGCCTCCACGAGGTCCGCGCGTTCGAGAGGTTCCTGCGCGGGGCCGCCGGCACCGAAGGGAGCGGTCTCACGTTCTTCGAGACGCCGGGCGACCGGATTTTCAATTCGCTGAGCGGCGGGCAGCGGCTGCGATGGCACATGGAGGTCGGCCAGCAGGAGAGCGAGGTGGCGCTCGGAACGCTCGACATCGTCGCCGACGAGTTTTCGTTCTGCCACCGGATCGACGTTCGGGGGGACGTCGACGGGGCGTCGGCGAACGGCTGGACCCTATCGCCGGCCCACCTCCTCCTCGCGAAGGGGCAGTTCATTCAGCGGATCCCCCGTTCGGAGAGCGCGGCCGTGCCGGATCGCGTCCTCGAGCCGTTCGGGAAGCACGATGTCGTCATCGGTCCCGAGGCGAAAGACGTCCGGGACCTGCTCGCGCTCCTCCACGACCACCCGCTCGGAGAGGGAGGCGGGGAGATTTCGCCCCGCGAGCTCGCGCGCCTGCTCGGCTCCGACTGGGGCCTTTGGAAGACGCTATCGCTCAACCTCGCGATGGTCGGTCGCTCGAGCGCGCTCGCGGGCGTCCCGGACGGCCCGCGCGCGCGGATCCGGGAGCGCCTCGAGGCGCTCGTGGCCCTCGTCGAGTCGCTCGCCCCGAAGCGACGGTTCGCGTTCCTCGGTGGGCCGTGGTGGCAAGAGGTCGACGCGACGCCGTCGGTCGACGCGACCGTCAACGTCGGCTGACGCCCGTCATCCGCTCGTCATCATCGTCGCGCGGACTCCGTCCTTGACGAGGTCGACGACGGCTCCGAGGAGCGTTCCCTCGGTGTAGGCGCTGCCCGGGTTGATCGCGGGCGTGGGGCCGATCGCGACCGAACCCTTCGATTCGTGGATGTGCCCGTGGAGGCCGAGGAGGGGCCGATGACGCTCGATCGCGGCCCGGACCGCGGTCGACCCTACGTGCACCATGTCCGGTTCGCCGCCCGGCGCCATCACCTTCGTGAGGTGCTCGTCGAGGCGCGGCGCGAGGTCGAGCGGGGTGTTGTGCGGTGGGACGTGGAGGTTGAAGACGGCCTGCCGGACGTTCTCGAGACGGCCGACGTCCGCGTCGATCCGTCGCGCGATCTCCTCCTCGGCGAGCTCGCGGTTCGTGCGCCACGGCGTCACGTTCGAGTACGGGAGCGTCAGGAGCTCGTGATGGTCGTCGAGCCGCACGATGTCCCGGTCGGTGAGCTCGGCGAAGTCGTCCCGGGAGATCACCTCCTCCATCGCGGTGAAGTCGTCGTTGCCGAGACCGATGAGGAGCCGGGAATCCCCGCCGGCCATCCGCGCCTTCGCCCACGCGAGCCACCGGGCGAGTTCTCCGAGCTCGAGGTCGAGGAAGATCCGGTCGGCCACCGCCCGGTCCGCGAGCAGACCCGCCCACTCGGCGCGCGTCGTGCGGAACGGGACCGTCGCGGTGTCGCGCAACCAGTTCTCGAGGTTCGCGACCTCGTCCGCCGACCGTCCGGTCCGCGTCTCTCCCTCGACCGTCACGCTCCAGCCCCCGTTCTCCTCGAAGAGGGGCGTCATCGTCTTCGCGGCGATATCGCCGCCGACCAGGAGCACGTCGGCCCGGTAGACCCGGGCCGCGTTGACGAACTTGCGGAAGCAGACCGAAGAGCCGTGGAGGTCGGCGACGAAGAACAGACGAGTCGGTTTGGCCATCGGGCGCCCTCGGGGCGCGGGCCTCAGAAGCTCTCTCCCTATGAGGCTATCCGCGCGCGGGGGCGCGAGGACCGCCGGTGCCGCCCGGATCGCTCGGGCACGGGACCCGCCGTCCGTCGGGGATCGGGAGAACAGGGAGGTTCCCGGGCCGCGCCCGGGAACCCGAAAAGGGTTGACCGCTCGGGGGCTTGCGGGGCGCTCAGTCCTCGCCGAAGTCGCCGCCGCCCATTCCGCCCATGCCGCCCATACCACCCATGCCGCCGCCACCGGGTCCGCCGGAGGGCGGAGGGCTCGACTTCGAGGCGATGACGTCGTCGATCCGCAGGATCATGACGGCCGCGTCGGTCGCGCTCTCGATCGCCTGGCGTCCCACGCGG
>DAHVAA010000116.1 GCA_027314845.1 Thermoplasmata archaeon
GGAGTTAAATCCCCCCAGATTTTCGGGGGGGCACCGACCGGAGCCGGGCCGGCCCGCAAAGCGGGTCACGAGCTCGACGTCGTCCGTTAGGCAACACACATGGCGTTCCTCGACCGCGCGCGACGGGTACAGGACCAGTTCGACGGCCGACTGCGGTCCGTCGGGCATGGAAAGTACGGACGGATCCTCCGCATGGCCCGCCGTCCCACCTCCGAGGAGTACGTGAAGGTCCTCCAGGTCACCTGGCTCGGCGCGGTGCTGATCGGCATCACGGGCTTCGCGATCTACATCTTCTTCACCCAAGCGGGCCCGTGGCTTTGGCAGAACTACCTCGCGGGCCTGTGAGACTCGGGACGGCGGACGGACGATCCATGACGAACGGCGCAGAAGAAGAGGAAGGCATCGGTCTCCTGTCGGGGGCCCCGCCTCCGGAGAAGAAGCCCGTGCCGGCCCCCGCGCCGGCCGCCCCGCCGTTGGCTCCGGCCGCCCCGCCGGCGCCGCCGAAGGTCGACCTCACCGGCCTCCTCTCCCTCAAGGCGGCCGACGACACGACGCGCGAGGTCACGGCCGGCACCGTGACGACCTTGAGCGCGGTCCTGACGAGCCGCGCGGCGGAGCCGGCGGTCGCGAACCTCTCGATCGAAGTCGGCTACACCTCGACCTATCCCGGCGAGGGCGCCGAGTGGCCGGTCTCCTGGGTCCCTCCCGGGAAGCGCGGCTCGGTGGAGCTGTTCCCGCGGAAGGAGGTCCACGCGATCACTCTCGCCCCGAACGTCGGGGTCCCGCTCTCTTTCGAGATCACGGCCCCGGTCGGCGTCCGCTACGGGGACCGCGTCGAGGTGCGGCTGAGCGCCGCCGGCCCCACGGGGACCGGACTACCGGTCCGACTGAACCTCGCGTGCGTCGCCCGTCAGGCGGTGCTCGCGATCAAGACGTCCCGCGGCTACGAGCGCGAGGTCGCCGACACCCTGCTCGCCCGGGCGGAGGAGAAACCGGATGTCGTCTTCTCGCTCCTGGTCCCGTCGTCCCTCCGCGGCTACGTGTTCGCCGAGGGGATGAGCTTCGAGGGCGTCCGCGAGATGCTGAAGGGGATCCGCAAGGCCCGCGGCCTCGTCGAGGGGGAGACGACCCTTAAGGAGGTCGAGCCGCTCCTCGTTCCGAAGGTCACGGTCGAAGGGTTCGTCGAGGGAGCGATCGTCGAGCTGATCTCGGGCCCCTTCAAGGGCGAGAAGGCTCGGGTCAAGAAGATCGACCAGGCGAAGGAAGAGATCACGGTCGAACTGATCGAAGCGGTCGTCCCGATCCCGGTGACGGTACGCGGCGACCACGTGCGCATGCTGGAGAAAGGAGGCGGGAAGAGTGGCGGTTGAAGTGAGCATCCTCGTGGAAGGCGGGAAGGCGGCGGCGGGCGCGACGCTCGGCTCGGCGCTCGGCCCGCTCGGCGTCAACGTCGGCCAGGTCGTACAGAAGATCAACGAAGAGACCAAGCAGTTCCTCGGGATGCGAGTCCCGGTCGTCATCAAGGTCGACCCGAACACGAAGTCGTTCACCCTCGAGGTCGGCCGGCCCCCGGTCGCCGCCCTCCTGCTCAAGGAGGTCGGTAAGGAGAAGGGGGCGGGCAAGCCGAAGACCGAGGTGATCGGGGACGTCTCACTCGATGCGGTCAAGCGGATCGCGACCGCGAAGGGGGAGGACATGTTCGGCCGGTCGGTGGAGGAGAAGATGAACCAGGTCATCGGCACCTGCGTCTCCCTCGGGATCACCGTGGCCGGCGAGGACCCCCGCGCGCTCCTGGCCAAGCGCACCGCCACCCGGAGCGCCACATGATGGGGGCCCCGGGCGCTCCGCCGCCCGACCTCGCGAACGCCGAGATCGTCGACTATCAGGTTATTGAGGGGGACGGCCGGGTCCGCCTGAAGCTCAAGGATGGCTCGGTGGTCGAGATCCGCCTCGAGATCATGAACATACTTCGGGCGGGGAACGACCCGAACACCGGTCTCCCGGCCTACATCGTACAGTCCGCGCCGCTCGTGCGCCTGGTCGAGTGCCCGAAGGAGCTGAGGAAGGCGCCGCTGCGACCGGGCGGCAAGACCGACGGCAAGGCGATCCCCGGCTTCGGTTAGCTCGTTCGCGCGCTCGCTGGGCGGGTCGATCGAAAAAGAGGGGGCTCCGGGGCCTCGCCCCGGAGCGGGGGTTCGTCCGCGCCGCCCTACTGGACGGCGATCTTGACCTCGCCCGAGGGGGGCGTGGGGTGCTGCTTCGGCAGCTCGAGCTCGAGGAGGCCGTTCTCGACCTTGGCCTTCGCTTCGGTCGCGACCACGGGCTCGGGCAGCTCGAGGCTGCGGTAAAAGCCCGCGTACGTCCGTTCGCGGTGCACGAAGCTCGTCTCCTTCTGCTCCTTCTCGCTCGCGGTCTCTCCCTGGATCTCGACGGACGTGCCGCGGACGCGGATGTCCAGCTTCTCCTTCGGGATGCCGGGGATCTCGACCGTCAGCTTGTACGACGTCCCAGTGTCGCTCACGTCGGTCCGCGCCGCGCGCAGGAGGCCGCCCTCGCGGGCCTCCAGCGGGGCGAACGGCCGACCGAACGGCACCAGCTCGGCGGAGCCGAAGAACCGCTCACGCATCTCGTCGAACAGGCGGTCGAGGTCGGTCCACGGGTCTAGACGCGGGTCTCGATTCTGGATCTCTCGGGGCATCGATTCACCTCAGGGTTTTCATCATAAGTAAGTTTATGCTACTATATAATAATAACTATATGCCTTCTCGAAATCTTGATCCCGAGGTCGGGTTCGGTACCGTCCGATACGTCGCCCCCGTTGTGGGGCCTCGGTATCGGGAACCCTCCGGCCAGCGTTCACCGGCATGTCAATCCCGGCTCACGTGGAGGATAATCTACCCCGCGCCGGATGGCGACGCGGCCACCGACAAATCCATACTCGGCGGGCCCTTCGCGCAGGCGAAGAGGGAACGCGCGGAACGGAGGAACGAACGTGGACACCGTGGCCGTTGGCGACCGCCGAACGCTCGCCCGCGGCGCCATGCCCGATCTGTTCCGGGCGCTCGCGGCGGCGGGCTACGAGGTCGTCGGTCCGACGGTGCGCGACGGGGCGATCGTCTACGACCGGCTCCGCTCGATGGACGACCTCCCGATCGGCTGGACCGACCGACAGGGCCCGGGCCAGTACCGTCTCGAGCGACGGTCCGACGACGCGCTGTTCGGCTACACGGTCGGTCCCTTCAGCTGGAAGAAGTTCCTCTTTCCCTCGCGCGAGCGACTCTGGACGGCAACTCGCGAGGAGGGGGGATTCTCCGTCCGCGCGGAGCCGACCGACGGACCGCCGCTCGCCTTCTTCGGCATGCGGGCCTGCGAGCTCGCGGCGCTCGACGTCACCGACCGCGTCTTCCAGGGCGGACCGACCGCGGACCCCGGGTACCGGGAACGGCGTTCCCGCGTCCTGCGGATCGCGGTCCAGTGCGGGCAGGCCGGCGGCACCTGCTTCTGCGTGTCGATGGGCACGGGCCCGAGCGTGCGACGAGGCGCCGACCTCGTCCTCACTGAGATCCTGAGCCCCGGGCCGCACCGCTTCCTCCTCGAGGTCGCAAGCCCGAAGGGCGCCGAGGTGGTCGAGCGGATCCCCCCGGCGGCGCTCGAAGCGGCGGGCGAAGCGGACGGGCGCCGGGCGGAGGAGATCGTGGAAGCGACGGCGCGCTCGATGGGCCGGGCGATGGAGACGGAGGGGATCCATGACCTCCTTCGGGACAACCTCGAACACCCCCGCTGGGAGATCGTCGCGAGCCGCTGTCTTTCCTGCACGAACTGCACGATGGTCTGCCCCACCTGCTTTTGCAGCAGCCAGGAGGAGGTCCCCGAGCTCGACGGGAACCGGGTCGAACGCTGGCGGCGGTGGGACTCCTGCTTCAACCTCGCCTTCACCGAGCTCCACGGTCAGAGCGTGCGGAAGAGCGGGCTCGCGCGCTACCGCCAGTGGCTGACGCACAAGCTCGGTACCTGGCACGATCAGTTCGGCACGTCGGGCTGCGTCGGATGCGGCCGCTGCATCACGTGGTGCCCGGTCGGGATCGACCTCACCGAGGAGGTCGCCGCGATCCGGGTGAGCCCGGGCGCCGTTGCATCGAAAGCAGGAGGCAAGACATGAAGGAGGAGACCGACCCGAAGGTTGTTGAGGCCGTCCGACAGCACCCGTTCTTCCACGGGTTTGACCCCGCGTTCGTGCACGAGCTCTGCCGCGGGGCACGCGACGCCGAGTTCGCTCCGGAGGAGCTCCTCGCGAAGGAAGGGGCGCTCGCCGAGGTCTTCTACGTCGTGCTCGAGGGAAAGATCGCGCTCGAGATCGGGGCGGCCGACAACCCCCATCTGACCGTGCAGACGGTCGGCCCGGGCGAGGTCCTCGGCTGGTCGTGGCTCGTTCCGCCGCATCGCTGGAGGTTCGACGCCCGCGCGGTGAAACCGGTCCGGGCCGCGGCCCTGGATGCGGAAGTGCTGCGCCGCACCCTCGCCGGCCACCCGAGCTGGGGCTACCAGTTCCTGATCCGATTCATGCCGGTCCTCGCCGAGCGCCTCGAGAACACGCGCATCCAGCTGTTGGATATCCATGCTCGCTGACCCCGAGCCCTCCTCCGTCCACGGGGTCCACCCGCTCGCGCCGGTGCCGTACGCGGTCCGGGCGGTGGCGACCGAGACGCCGGACACCTCGACGCTCGTCCTCGAGCCGAAAGGCACCCGCCGGATAGGCCGACCGATCCCCGGCCAGTTCGTGATGCTCTACGCCTTCGGGATCGGCGAGTCCCCGATCGGGGTCGCCGGCGGGAACCCGGACGGCCAGCTCGTCCACACGGTCCGTCGTGTCGGGAAGGTGACGAACGCGCTCTGCGCGCTCACTCCGGGCGATACGGTCGGGGTCCGCGGCCCGTATGGCCACGGTTGGCCCGTCGCCGAGGCGAAGGGGCGGGACATCGTTCTGGTCGCGGGCGGGCTCGGCCTTCCGCCGCTACGCCCGGTGCTCTACCACCTCTTTTCGCACCGCGAGTCGTACGGTCGGATCGAGATCATCTACGGGGCCCGAACGCCGAAGGACCTGGTCTACTACGAGGAGGTCCAGACCTGGCGACGGCGGAACGACCTGCGGCTCCAGGTCACGGTCGACGCGGCCGGCCGCGACTGGTACGGCGATGTCGGGGTCGTCACCACGCGGCTCCCGGACGCCCGGTTCGACCCCGCGCACACGACCGCGTTCGTCTGCGGGCCCGAGATCATGATGCGCCTGACCGCGCAGGCGCTGGTCGCCCGCGGGCTGTCGCCCGAGGCGGTGTGGGTCTCGATGGAGCGGAACATGAAGTGCGCCATCGGCCTCTGCGGCCACTGCCAGTTCGGTCCGTCGTTCGTCTGCCGGGACGGTCCGGTCCTCCGCTTCGACAGCGTCCAGAAGCTGCTGAACCTGCGGGAGGTCTAGCGCCATGCCCTCTCCGGCCCGTCCCCGGCTCGCGGTCTGGAAGTTC
>DAHVAA010000117.1:0-5222 GCA_027314845.1 Thermoplasmata archaeon
GGTCGGGGGTTCGTCCCAGGCGCCGACCTACGAGTTCCGCGAACGTTGGAGCGCCTATACCGCAGGGATCGTGGGCGCGGTCGTCGGGTCCGCCCGGCTGAGCGGCGACGATCCCTCCGTGGTCCTCTCCGCGCTCGGGATCGCGAGCGGGCTCGCCCCCGTTCCGATCAGCAGCCGGTTCTTCTTCACCCCGCGGCCCTCCGACCTCAAGTATGGCTCTCCCGGATGGGTGAGCCTCGGGGCGCTGACCGCCCTCGACCTCGCGCGCGGGGGCTACCGGGGCGATGCCGACGCGCTGACCGGACCGAACGGGCTCCTCACGATCCTCGGCAACGGGCCGGCCGACCTCGAGGGGGCGGCGGCCGACCTCGGCCGGCACTGGCGGATCCTCGACACGGTCTTCAAGCGGTTCCCGACCGGCGGGGTCGGTCACGTCGGGCTGGACCTGTTCGAACGGTTCCTTTCGGAGACGGGGACCCGACCCGAGAAGATCGACTCGATCGAGGTGACGAGCGATCCGATCGTGGAGGTCCCCGTGCTCGCGAACCGGGAGGTCAAGGATCCGATCGACGCCCAGTTCGCCCTCGCCTGGGGCTTCGCGCTGCTTCCGTACTATGCCCCGGGACCGGCGTGGCAGAGCCCGAAGGCCCTCGCCGACCCCCGCGTAGCCCGGCTGTTCCGGAAGGTACGGATCCGCGGCGACCGGCAGGTCGTCCACGATCTCTACCGACAGCTGGTCACCGAGAAGCTTCCGTACGTGCGGCGGCGACCGACCCGGGTGGTGGTCCGCGCCGGGGGGCAACGATGGGAGGCGACCGATGCGGTCGCCGAGGGGTATCCCGAGCGACCGGTCTCGCCCGATGAGCTGCGCGTGAAGTTCCTCAGGAACTCGGCGGGCCACCTGCCGACCGAGGACGGGAACCGCCTCTTCTCCCGACTCCTCTCTTTCGACCGAGTTCGATCGGTGGCACCGACCGCGAACCTCTTGCGGAACGCGGCGGTCGGACCGAGGATGGGAATCCCATGACCGTAGACCTGCTCGTCCGGGGCGGCCACGTCGTGACCGATGGGCACCGCATCGAAGCGGATGTCGTGGTGGACGAGGGCCGGGTGACCGGTCTGGTCCGCGACTCCTCCCATCTTACCGCGGACCGGGTCGTGAACGCCCGGGGCCGGATCGTGGTCCCGGGGCTGATCGACCCGCACACCCACTGGGGCGTGTTCAATCTTCCCGACCTCGACGCGTTCGCCGAGCAGTGCGAGACCGAGTCCTCCTCGTCGCTCGCCGGCGGGGTCACCACCGTGATGCACTGCGCGATGGACAAGGGCTCCTACCTCGCCCGACTTCCGAAGCTCGCGGACCGCATCGGGGCCCGTGCCGGGGTCGACGTCGCGTTCTACCCGGCGCTCACGAGCCTCGAGCAGGTCGCGGAGGTGCCGCGGCTCGTCGAGCAGGGCGTCACCTCCTACAAGATGTTCCTGAACGGCGACGCCTTCTACGGGATCGGCGAGAGCGCGTTCTACGCCGGCCTTCGAGAGATCCTCCGACAGGGCGGGACGCCGATGGTCCACTGCGAGTGGACTCCGCCCGCGCTCGACCTGTTGGTCCCCGAGCTCAAGGCGGCGGGGCGGACCGACCTCAAGGCGTGGGCCGACGCGCGTCCGAACGTCTTCGAGCTGACCGCCATGGAGCGGGTCTTCCGGCTCGTCGAGTCGCTCGGAGGACCGGTCTACATCGTCCACGTTTCGACGGAGGAGGGCCCGGCGCTCGGAGCGGCGGCCCGCGCCCGTGGGGTCGAAGCGTACCTCGAAACCTGCCCGCATTACCTGGCGCTGGACTATACCCAACCGTCCATCGCCGAGCTCGGGAAGGTCAAGCCCCCGATCCGGGGACCGGCCGACCGGGAGGGCCTCTGGTCCGGACTCCTCGAGGGTCGGATCGACACGGTCGGGACCGACCACTGCACGCTGCTCTTGCGGAAGGAGAAGGTCGGACAGGGCGACATCTGGAGCCAGCAGAACGGCTTCGCGGGCACGGAGACCATGCTGCCGATCCTCCTGAGCGAAGGGGTCCACCGACGGGGGATGACCCTCGAGCGCCTGGTCGAGGTCACGTCCGCCAACGCAGCCCGCATCCACCGCCTCCCGAACAAGGGTTCGCTGCGGCCGGGTTCGGACGCGGACATCGCGATCCTCGACCTCGACCGGGAGGCGACTTTGAGCGCGGAGACGCTCCACAGCGCCTGCGACTTCACCCTCTACGAGGGCTGGAAGGTGACCGGCATGCCGGTCACCACGATCCGCGCCGGCGCCGTCGTCATGGACGAGGGGACGCTGGTCCGCGAGCGGCCGAAGGGCCGGGTGCTGCGCACGGCCCGGCGCCCGCCCCGCGCGGGGCCCGCCTAGGTCTCCGTTCCGGCCGCCACGGTCTCCCGGCGAGGCTCGTACCGAACCCCTAAGACGAACGACGCCTACGGGCTCCTCCGTGAGCGGCTACGACCTCGTGTTGCGCGGCGGGCGCGTGGTGACCTCGACCTCGGTAGTGGAAGCGGACGTCGGGATCTCGGGCGAGCGGTTCGCCGCCGTCGCGAAGTCGCTGCCTGCGAACGGCGCCCGGGTCGTGGACGTCCGCGGGAAGATCCTCCTCCCGGGCGGGATCGACCCGCACACCCACATCGCCTACGGGCAGCGGCCGTTCGCCCAGAACATCCTCTCCGAGACCGAGTCGATGGCCGTGGGTGGGATCACCTCCGGGTTCTCGTTCGTGGGGCGGAAGGACGCCTACAGTCACCACCTTCCCGATCTCGTCCGCACGCTCGAGGCGCAGAGCCTGCTCGACGTCGGCTTCCACCCGATCATCGGCCGCCCGGAGCAGGAGGCCGAGCTTCCGAAACTCCTGGCCGAGCACGGCGTGGCGACCTTCAAGTTCTATACGGCGACCAAGGCGGAGGAGATCTACCCCGAGGTCTGGGGCATCGACGACGGCCTGTTCTACCTCGCGCTCCAGCACATCCGGGAAATGGGGGCCCCTGCGTCGGCGCTCGTCCACGCGGAGAACTGGGAGATGCACCCGTACCTGCGCGAGGAGATGATCCGCCGCGGTCGGACCGACCAGGCCGCCTACTGCGAGACCCGGCCCCGGTTCTGCGAGGAGGACGGGATCCTGCGCACGCTCCACTTCGCGGAGCGCCTGGGCACGCCGACGTACATCGTCCATGTCTCGACCGCGGAGGGGGCGCGCATGATCGGCGCGGCGCAGCGTCGGGGGGTCCCGGTCATCGGGGAGACCTGCCCGCAGTACCTCTGCTTCACCCAAGACGACCGGTTCGAGGTGATCGCCCGCGTGAACCCCCCGCTGCGGAGCCGTTCGGACAACGACGCGCTCTGGCAGGCGCTCGCGAACGGGGACATCCGCTGCCTGGGCTCGGACCATATCCCGAACCGCACGAAGTCGATGGCGACCGACAACGTCTGGACGACCAAGGTCGGGGGCTACCCGGGCTCCGGCGTGATCCTCCCGGTGCTGATGAGCGAAGGGGTGCACCGCGGTCGGATCGACCTTCCTACGGTCGCGCGCGTCTTTAGCGAGAACGCAGCGCGGTGGTTCGGGCTCTACCCCCACAAGGGCGCGATCCTGCCGGGCGCCGACGCCGACCTGGTCGTGTGGGATCCCGACCGCGAAGTCGTCTACTCCCCCGAGCTCGGTCACCTCTCCTCCGACTTCTCCTGGTTCACGGGCCGCACGTTCCACGGCTGGCCGGCCCAGGTCTACCGTCGGGGCGAGCTCGTGGTCGAGGCGAACGCGCTTCGGGCGAAGCCGGGCAGCGGTCGCTACCTGCGTCGACCGCTCCCCTCCGTCTGAGCGACGGATCCGGGGGAGGGGCGGCTCGGTCCCTGGGGGGCCGGGCCCGCGAGCGGCCGGGTGAGCTGCGCGAGCAGGTGCCGGACGTCCGCGTCGCCCGGGGCAGACCACCAGGCCTCCCACACGTCGTCGGCTCCGGGCCGCCCGGCCAGGGAGCGGAGGAACTTCGCCCGGACCTCCTCGACCGACATCGGCCGCTCCGGGTCGCCCCATCGGTGGCGAACGGTCGAACGGGCGGTCCGTCCGTCCCGAAACGTGATCGTCACCGTCGCGACCGTTTCCTTCGGATACCGTCGCGTAGCGGCCGGATCCTCCACGAGTCGGATCCGACGGGCGAGGGCGAGGAGGGCCGGGTCGTGGCGGCGGCCGCGCTCGAACCGCTCGGGTCCCGGAATCCCATCGCACACCCCCGCCGCGATCGCGTACCGGGTGCTCTGGGTCAGCTCGGCCAGCGGACTCGTGCGCGTCGGCCAGGAACCGGTGAGCGCGATCGCGGCCCGGTAGGTGGCGACGTCCACCGCCCGGACCGTGCGCGCATCGGTCGGTTGGTCACCCAGGATCTCTCGGACGGCGTCCACGGGGGCATGCGCGTGTCGGCCCCCGGGATAGGGCTTGAGGTAGACCTCATCGACCGCCCACGAGCCGTCCTTGGGGCGACGGAGTCGGTCGAGATGGGGATGGGCGGACAGTCGCTGCAGGAACCCGTTCGGTTCCGCGAGACTGCCCGGGCCGGCGCCCAGTCCCTCCCGAGCCCAAAGCGCGGCTCGGAGAGCGAGCTCGGCGGCCGTCCCCGCCGAGAGCGGCTTGACCGGATCCCGCAGGTTCTGGATCAGGGAGAGCGGCGCCATGAACAGGGCGGCCGAGACGGCCGCTTCGGTCGTGGCGAGGTCACTCCCGAGGAGCCGGGAGGCGGCCACCGCCCCACCGGCGGGTCCGCACGTACCGTCCGGGTAGAACCCGTTCTGGGTTTGCTCCGGGAAGAGCGTCTCGCCGAAGCGGACCGTGACCTCGTATCCCGCCACGATCGCATCGACCAGCTCGCCGAGGCGCGCCCCGGTAACCTCCGCGACCGCCAGCGCCGCGGGGAGGGTCGCCTCGCACGGATGGAGGCCCGCGAAACGGTGGCCGTCCTGCGCCTCGAGAAGATCCGAATGGACCCCGTTGTGGAAGGCGGCCCGCCGCGGAGAGGTCGATTGCGACCCGCCCACGATCGTCGCCGGTCCTTCCGGGAGCGGCCCTTCGGCCGTTCGGACGGCGGCCGCCTCGGGAAGACCCGAGGCCGCGATCATGTTCCCGAGCGTGTCGAGGAGGCACAACCGTGCCTTGGTCCGGGTCGCCGCCGGGCAGGCGAGATCCCCGG
>DAHVAA010000117.1:5232-5498 GCA_027314845.1 Thermoplasmata archaeon
CGACGAGCGGCCGAAGGAGCTGCCGGAGCTGACGGGAACCGGCCTCTCGCGAGCGCGGGGTCTCCCGGGACACGGTGGAGGCGGACCGGGCCCCAGGCCATAACGCGTTCGTTCGACCTATCGTGGGGCCGCCGCGAGTTGTTACACGTCGCTCGGAGCGAATCGAGGCCGGCACGACTCGCTACATAATCCCTACTGAGCCTTCATATAGGACGGACTTTGTGGCGTGCCAAGGCTTCGCTCGCATCCCCAGTCTCGTGAGACCC
>DAHVAA010000118.1 GCA_027314845.1 Thermoplasmata archaeon
CCGGAGCCCGATCCCGCCGAGCGCGGTCTCGATGAGCGGCTGGGACTCCTTCCATCGGGCCTCGTCGTCGGCCGCGGACGGGCTCTCGCCGCGCAGCCGAGCCTCCACCCGGGGCTCACGGACCGGCCAGACGAGCAGCAGACGGTCCGTCTCCAGCCCCTCATTGATCGCATCGCCCATCGCTCCGTAGTAGTCCACGTAGTAGTGGGTCGGGCGGCCCCCCAATCGGCGGATGTTGAAGAACGCGTTCTTCGTCTGGAGAGGGTCGAACGTCCACCGGACTTCGTCGATCCCCTGGCGCAGGGCCTCGAGCCGCTGCAGGCTCTTGAGCGCGAGTCCGATGTGACGGTTCTGCAGCTCGGGCCGCACCCCCGTCATGTGGGAGTAGTGGTAGAGCCTCGACCCCTCCCGGCCGAGGAGGGCGACCGTGAAGCCGACGAGCTCGCCGGTCCGGAACGCGCCGAGGACGACCCCTCCGTTGTCCTGGATCGCCCGAAGGATCGGCGCCGGCACGGGGGCGTCCGTCGAAAGGCCCCAGGCAAGCCGCTGCACTTCCTCCGCCGCACGATACTCGGCCGGAGTCGCGAGCCGGCGGAACTCGAGCCCGCTTCCGGGCCCCGTCGAGGAAGGCGCGTCCACGATGGTCTCTGCTGTTCCTCAGATAGTTCGGTAGCTTTATAATCGGGTCGTGGGTCCCCCGCCCCGCTCCCCATGGCGACCTCTGCCTACCGTTACATGGCCCGCTCGTTTCGCCAGACCCAGGGCGACGAGGGGGCGCAGCTCCGCCACGAGCGGCTCCTGAGCTGGCGGCGCGAGCACACGGTCACCCGCCTGGAACACCCCACCCGGATCGACCGGGCGCGGGCGGTGGGGTATCGGGCGAAGGGCGGTTTCGTGGTCGTCCGGGTCAAGGTGCGCCGAGGCGGCCAGCGCAAGCGGGCGATCATCGCCGGGCGTCGCCCGAAGCACAAGGGGATTCTCCAGATGACCCTCGCGAAGAGCCTGCGCCGGATCGCGGAAGAACGCGCCCAGAAGCACTATCCTAACCTCGAGGTCCTGAACTCCTACTGGCTCGGTGAGGACGGCAAGCAGAAGTTCTTCGAGGTCATCCTCGTCGACCCACACCACCCCGAGATCCGGTCCGACCCGAAGATCGCGTGGATCGCCGCGCCCGCCCAGACCCGCCGGGTCTACCGCGGACTGACGAGCGCGAGCCGCACCGGCCGCGGGCTCCGGGGCAGTGGCAAGGGCTTCGAGCGGTTCCGGCCTTCGCGCGCGCGCAACCGCCGACCGACCCGCCGCGTTCAGACGAAGGTCATCCCGTAACCGGCGCGAGGCTCACGGGGCGGCCGAGAGCCGCTGCTCGATCGTCGTTCCTTGACGTTCCGCGAGCCGGCGGGCCCATCCGTAGAGGCCCTCGACGTGGACGAGCTCGCCCCGGAGTATGCGGGCGAAGCGCCGTCGGTACTCGAGGTCGAGGTCGACCCGTTCGGCTTCGAGGAACTCCCGCAGCCGACGAGCGAACTGCCCCCCTTCGCTGTCCCAGTCGGTCAGGACGATCACGCGACGGTTCTGGCCGACGAGCCGTTGGGCGGTTTGCGCGATCGTCTCCCCGCGGTGCACGAGCAGGATCCGGCCCTCGAGGCCGAGCCGGCGCAGGGCGCGGCGGTCCCGCTCCCCCTCGACCACCACGACCGACCGGGCCTCCTCGCTGTCGGCCTTGAAGGTGGCCCAGAGGTCGAGGAACTCCTCGAACGCCTCCTCTCCTTCCCGTCCTCCCCGCATCGGTCGAAGGTTCCGCCCGCGCACCGGTCGTGGACCGCAGGGCCCGCGAGCAGAACCGCAGACATCCTATACTTCTTGGTCCGTCGGTGCTCCCCCAACGAGTCCGATGCCCGATCAGTTCACGCTCTTACTCGAGTGGCGCCGGAACGAGTCGGCCGTTCGAGGGCTGGCGAAGCTGCCGCACGACTTCTACTCGACGACGCAGGCTTACCTCGCTGAGGTGCGTCGCACGTACGAGAACGACCTCCGCGAGAATCCGTCCGGTCACAAGGGCGACCTCGCCCGCCAGACCTACCAGCGGGCCACGCAGCTCTCGCGGGACATCGTGGAAGGCCGCGTGCAGAAGGTCCTCTCCGCGGCGTTCCAGGCAAGCGTCGGCGGCGCCCGCGACCTTCCGAACGCCCTCGCCGAGGAGCGGTCGATGTTCGACCAGCTGCTTCACGTGCTCATCGACCACCGCCGCACCGCCGCCCCCTACCTTGAGCCGGCGGCTCCGAACTCACCCGTTGTGGGTCCCCCCACCCGCCCTCCCGTCGTGGCCCCTGCCCCCAGCCCGGCGCTGGCGAAAACCGCGGCTCCCGTCGCCCCCCGATCGACGCACGCCGCGCCGAGCTCCCTGTACGTTCGCATCCTCAAGAACGGTCGGCCGATCGAGGTCGGGCCGGAGACCCTCGACCTCAGAGAGGACGACGTCGTCTCCCTGCCGGCGGACGTCGCGAAGCTCCTGATCGACGCGAAGGTCGCGGAGCCGATCGCGACCTCGCCGGTTCGACCTACGACGTGAGGCGCCCGAGCGCTCGGGCCGTGGACGCCGGAGCGAGCTCGAGCGCCCGGAACCGTTCGAAGCCGAACAGGAGGTTCTTGGCGGCCAGGCGGGTTCGCACTTCCTCCTCGCTCGACCGAGCCCGCCGTATCGCTTCGTCGAGCAGCGTAGGGAACCCCCAGCTCGCGAGCGCCTCCGCCTGCGAGCAGTTAGCGACCTCCACGAGCCCCGAGCGCCGCGCGCACTCTCGCACGCGACTGAAGTTCACGAACGCGGAGAGGTCGGCCGAACCCGGCGCGTCGTAGGCGTCGGACACGACACGGTGGCCCCGAACGCTCGCGAGCGTGCCGCGGGGATGCCCTCGGAGGAGCTCCGCCTCCTCCATCCCATAGTCGAGCAGGAGGAACGTGCCGGCGATCAAGTGGTCCGCGACCTCGCGGACCAGGCTCTCGGCGAGCGGCGAGACCTCGAGGATCACCCCCGGTTCTGGTCCGACCGGCAGTGCCGGCGGGGGGACGGGGCGCACCAGGTCGGACTCGGCCGGCAGCGCCCGGTCTCCCTCGAGTCGGACCCCGAGCTCCCGCCAGGTGCCTCCGTCCCACCGAATACGACGGACCGGCTGCGCGTCCAGCACCTCGTTCGCGATCACGACCCCGAGGGCCGGTCCCTCGTCGCCCATCGAGGCCGCGAGACGGAGACGTACTCCGGCCGCGACCGCCGCCGGCTCGGCCCGCGCGAGCGCCTCGGCCGCCCGCGCCGGCGCTCTCTCCACGAGTACGTATTCGAGCTCGCGGGATCCCTGCGGTCCCGCGGCCAGCGCATCCAGGACCGTGCGGGCGAGCGTCCCGTCGCCCGGGCCGAGCTCTACGACCCGGAACGGCCGGTCGGCCGCGACCGCATTCCGGACGGCGCGAACGCGGGCGGCGATCGTGGCCCCGAAGAGGGGGTGCACGTGGGCGGCGGTGTAGAAGTCGCCGGCCGGCCCGAGCGGCGAGGTCGGCTGCGAGTAGTACCCGACCTCGGGCGTGTACAGCGCGATCGCCATGAACCGGTCGAACGGGACAAATCCCGACGGGTCGGCGGCGGCACGGAGTCGCTCGACCACCCGCTCCACGCGAGCGTGCGCATCGGGGTCCGGCGGAGGGACGGCAGTCACCGGATCAGGAGCGCCGCCCGGCACGGTGGAGCGTCAGCCGATGTAGCCGAGGTCTTCGCGGGGCGACGGACCGGACGGGGCGGTCGGTTCGTTCGTCCGTTGTTCGGCCTCGTGGATCTTCTGGGCGATGCGGTCGATCTCCTTCGCCTTCGCCTCGAGCGCCGTGAAGTCGATCTCGACCTCGAGCACGCGTCCGAGCACCTTGAGGACCGCTTCGGCGCTCCGCGGGTCGACGAAATAGCCGCTCGTCTCTCCCATGAGACAGGCCCCTTCCATGCCGAAGAGCCGTCCCAGTCCGAGGAACAGCCCGCTCGCGCCGATGAGACCACCGCCGGGGTCGTTCCGCGAGAAGACGACGCCCGCCTTCTTCAGCGACTCGACCCGCGAGAGCTCGGTCGCCGCCCCGAGCACCCGGGGCTGCTCGACGACCCGACCCTGCGCGAAGCCCGCGAGGGTGAAGACCTCGCGCACCCCCAGCGCCTGACAGTACCCGAGGACCCGCTCGGTGATCTCGTACTGGCCCTCGGGACTGATCCCCTGGTAGTCCCCGCCCAGGATGAGCACGTCGTGCTGGGTGGTGGCGGGAGCCTTCCAGTAGAACAGGTCGTTCGAGACGAGGCGGATGATCCCGTCCTCGCCGACGTAGACCTGAGGGGGGAAGAACTTCGAGTAGATGGTCGCCAGCGGCTTCGCGTCGAGCTGCTCCTTGAGGTAGTCGGCCGCGAGCTTCCCCACGTTCCCGACGCCCGGGAGCCCTTCGACCAAGATCGGGTCCCGCAGGCTGACCTTCTCGAGCGTTCGAATGACGACGTCCTCCACGATGACCCCGCCTTGGCCGTGAGAGCGACGCGACGCCGATAAGCGTTTGCTTACGCGCGGTCCATCGGAGGTCGGCGGGTTCAGTGGGTCGACCCGGCCGGTGCGGGGGGCGCCCCGCGCTCCTCGACGTGCCAGCCGTCCTCGCCCATGACCGCCCGCCAGATGCGGGTCAGGCTCGGCCGGTTCGCGACCTTTTCGAGGTAGAGGGTGTGGTCGTAGGTGCTCTGCCGCGGCTCGGCCCGAAGTTCGAACACCACGTCGGCGAGGTCCTGGAGGAGCCCGAAGGTCGAGCGGTCGTGCGCGAGCGAATGCGCGGTCAGGAGCGCCTGGCCGCCGACCGTCTGGCAGCGGTGGCGGATCTGGCGCGCGACCGTGGTCACGTCGTGCGGCGCGAGCACTTCGAAGAAGAAGTCGATGGAGTCGACCACGAGTCGGAACGGGCTGTCGATGGCGGCGAGGTCGCTCAGCATGCGGTTCGTGAGGCTGAAGGAACCGAGCCGGCGGCCGCTCGGGGCCGGGGCCGTGAGGTCGGTGAGCGAGAGACCAACCTCCCTCGCCCGGGCGACGTCGAGCCCCCGAACGAGGACGCGCTCGTAGTATTCGTCCGCGAGGTTGACGACCGTGATCGCGGCGGGGTCCCAGCCGAAGTCCGAGAACGCCTTGGTCACGTCGCTCGTCCGCTCGTAGGTCGTATAGAACAGGACCGGCACATTCCCCACGCCGGCGTGCGCGAACTGCTTCGCGAGCACTGGGGCTCCGGAGCCCGAGTGGCCGCTCAGCAGGGCGAGCCACCCCGGAGGAAGGGCGGTCCACAGCGGGGTGTCGACCTCGGGGATGGCGAAGATCCGTTGGGACTCGACCACGACCGCTCCTCCTACCGACCGACCCGCGCCACGTCGATCGTCTCGTCCACGACCAGGTTGAGC
>DAHVAA010000119.1 GCA_027314845.1 Thermoplasmata archaeon
ACGACAGCTGGGCGCTCCATCCGCCGATGAAGGACCTGTTCTCGTTCCCGGCGGCGTCGGAGTACTCGGTGACGTTCTCGGAGACCGGCCTCCCGACCGGGACGTCCTGGTCCGTGACGCTGAACGGGGACTCACTGCTCAGCTCCACGACCTCCTCCATCACGTTCACCGAACCGAACGCGACGTACGCCTACGCCGTTGGGACGGTCCCCGGGTACACCGCCAACCCCTCCTCGGGCTCCGTCACGGTGAGCGGCGCGGGGATCGGCTCACCGATCTCCTTCACCGCCGTTTTGCCCGGGAGCTACCCCGTGACGTTCTCCGAGACGGGTCTCCCCGTCGGAACGAGTTGGTCGGTGGGGACGAACGGGGCGACGGAGAGCTCGACAACTTCGGTGGTCACGTTCGAGGAACCGAACGGAACCTATGCGTTCACCGCGACGGTGCCCGGACGGGGGAACAGCACCGGATCGTTCACGGTGAGCGGGGGCCCGGCCACGGTGCCGGTCGCCTTCCACCCGGTGACGTTCAAAGAGTCGGGCCTGCCGAGCGGTGCCCCCTGGACGGTGGACGTCCAGGGGGTCACGGCGAGCTCGACGGTCTCTACGGTCATCTTTTACCTCGTGAGCGGGGCCTACCCGTTCACCGCGACCGTCGTGGGCAGCGGCCCGACCACGGGATCGTTCACGGTCGGCGGGACGGCGATCACGGTACCGCTCGCGTTCCACAAGGTGACGTTCAAGGAAACGGGCCTGCCCGCCGGAACGAAATGGACGGTGGAGACCAATGGAGTCGGCACGACCACGACCACGTACTCGGCCGTCTTCTATCTCGCGAACGGTGCGTATGCCTACACCGCCACGGTCCCGGGGGCCGCGTACACCGTCGGGTCGTTCGTGGTGAACGGGGCGTCGCTCACCGTGTCGCTGGCGTTCCACAAGGTGACGTTCAAGGAGAAAGGTCTCGCCGCGGGAGCGAGCTGGTCCGTCGCGATCGACGGCATGACCTCGAACACGATCAGCGCGACGACGGTCTTCTATCTCGCGCCGGGAACGTACGCCTTCACCGTCATCGCCCCCGGCTACAACGCTCGGCCCGCGACCGGCACGCTGACCGTGAGCGGCACGTCCCTCTGGATCGTGGTGACGTTCGCTCCGTGAGCCGGCCCGGGCCCGCGGGGCGAGACCGACGGAGAGGACCGCTCGCGCGGAGAGGTCACCGGCTCGACGTCCGCGATCCCGTGCCCGAGCATGCCCGCGTCGTCGGTTTGTGGCTCTTCGCCGGCGGGGACCTTCTCGCTCCTCGGGGCGCAGAGAGGGGACCCCGGGCGGCGACGTAGCGTGCGCCGCGCGGTCGGCCGCCCACGGCCCTCGGACCGGGCGACGGGAACGAACTCCGACCACGCGGGCCCCGAATCGGCGGCTTCACCTTTCCGGGCCCGGGGGCGCGTTCGGTGCCGCGATCCTCCGGCGGGAAGCGGTCGCGAGCCGGGTCGCGGCCTCGACGTGTTCCGGCGTCCCCACGTCGACCCAGTCCTCCGTCGGGACGACCCGAACCTCGCCGCCTTCGGCCACGTACCGCGTCACCGCGTCCGTGAGCTCGACCTCGCCGCGGGGCGAGAGGGGCACGGTCCGAAGGATCTCCACCACCTTCCGGGGCAGCAAGTAGGCCCCGCTGTTGACCAGTCCCGGCGTGGCATGGCGGTCCTTTTCATGGATCGCGAGGAGGCGCGGCCAGGGGCCCTCGGGGTCGGTGACGAGTCGACCGAAGGCACCGGCGTCGCGGACCTGGGCGCCCACGATCTTCGCGCGCCGGTCCGAGAGCAATGTGGTCCAGATCGAGGCGCCCCGGCCGAAGAAGACGTCGCCGTATCCCACGAGCACCCAGGGAGCGCGCAGGTGGTCCGCCGCGGCGAGCAACGCCTGCCCCGTGCCGCGCGGCCCCGACTGGGTCACGTAGTCGACCTCGAGTCCGTAGCGGCTCCCGTCTCCCACGTGGAGGCGGAGCTGGTCTTCCCGGTACCCGGTGACCAGGATCGCGCGCGCGATGCCCGCGGCGTGCCAGGCGTTGAGATGGTAGTCCACGAGCGGACGGCCCGCCACCGGAACGAGCGCCTTGGGGATCGACTCGGTCAGCGGACGCAGGCGCTCCCCGGCTCCGGCGCAGAGCAACACGCCGTCGACGTCCAGCGACCGCGGCGTGTGGGTCGGACGTTGGCGGGGAGCCGGGCCTTTCGGCGTCATGACGGCGCGCTGGGGCGCTCGCGGGCGATGAGGACGTACTCTTCCCCGCGGAAGAAGTCGGGTATCCGGGCCACGACCTCGGTGTGGAGCACCCGCTCGTAGAACCCTAGGGCTCCTTGCTCGCTCCCGGTCGTAACCTCGACGAGTTTCAGCCGGGCGCCCCGAGCGCGCAGTGCCTCCCGCAGGGCCGCCAGCGAGACGCGGATGAGCGCCTCACCGACCCCCTGGCCGCGAAGCGACGAGCGGACCGCCACCTGTTCGAGCTCGAGGACCGCCTCGCGCCGGAAACCCCCCTTCTCGAGCCACAGGATGTATCCGACGACCGTGGTCGATCGCACGGCGACCCAGTACTGCATGCGCGGGCCGGCACGCCAACACGCCTCGACCCATCGCCGGCCGTCTTCGGCCGGACGCAGGCCCGAGAACGATTCGCTGCCGATCGCCGCGATCGCTTCGAGGTCCGGTTCTCGTGCCGGTCGGACTTCGAGCGCCGGCGGGTCGGCCGGGGGGACCGTGCTCCGGCGTGCGTGGGGTGGGGACCGGCTCATGGCACCGTGACCGACTTCGCAAGATTGCGCGGCCGGTCCGGGTCCATCGACTTCAGCTTGGCGAGTTCGTAGGCCAAGATCTGCATCGGGATGACCTGCACGATCGGGGTCGCCACGCCCGCGTCCTCGACCCGGATATGGTGGTCGGAACTGGGCAGCGGCTGGGGTCCGATGGAGATGATCCGGGCTCCCCGCGCTTTGAGTTCGGACGCGGCGATCTCGGTCCGCACGAGTTCCTGGCCGTCATAGAAGTGGAGGGCCGGCGTGCCCGACTCCACCAGGGCGAGCGTCCCGTGCTTCATCTCTCCACCGTGGAGCGCCTCGGCCTTGAGACCGGAGACCTCTTTGAGCTTAAGCGCCGCTTCGAGGGCGGTGACGTAGTGCCGTCCTCGACCCGTCAGGAAGACCGGCTGAGCCCCCAGAAGGTCCCGTCCAACTTCCCGGGTGTGACGCCGCGCAGCCTCCGAAGTCAGGTTGAAGAGCGCGTCTCGCGCCTGCCAGAGCGGCCGGGCCCCGTCGGCCGAGCGGTCCGTGACCAGCATCTGGGCGAAGAGGGTCAGGATCGCCAGCTGGGCAGTGTAGGACTTGGTGGCGGCGACCGCGAGCTCGGGGCCCGAGAAGAGCGGGATCACGTGGTCGCTCTGGCGCGAGATCGACGACAGCGCGACGTTCGTGACGGCGACCGTCTCCGCTCCGCGCCCGCGGGCGAGCCGGACCGCCTCGAGGGTGTCCGCGGTCTCCCCCGACTGCGAGAGGGCGATGACCACCGACCCCGGGCCGAGCAGGTCTGCGTGGTGCTCGAAATCGCTCGAAACGTAGGCGTCGACGTGCCGACGAGCGGCGCCGGCGAAGAGGTACTGGCCGAAGAGCGAGGCGTGGTAGCTCGTTCCGGCGCCGACGAGCACGATGTCGCGCGCGTCGCGCAGCAGCGGGATCACATCCCCGATCAGCGCGGGGGCCCCCTCGATGATTCGCTCGAGCGTGCCGGTCTGCTCGAGGATCTCCTTGATCATGAAGTGCTCGAAATTGCCCTTCGAGATGCTCTCCGGCGCGATGCTCACGGACTCGGGCAACAGCGGGGTCGCGAGACGGACCGCGCGTTCCCCGTCGACCGCTAGCTGCTCGATCCCTTGCGGGCTGACGGTGAAGCAGTCGTTCTCCCCGAGGTAGATGACGCGCGAAGTGATCGGGAGGAAGCTCGGGATATCCGACGCCGGGAAGTACTCTCGGTCGCCAACCCCGATGACGAGGGGCGAGCCCTTTCGAGTAAGGCAGACGGAGTCGAAGTCCCGGTGGAGGGCGAGGATCGCATACGTACCGAGCAGCGTTTCCTGAAGGGACAGGAACGCCCGCTCGAACGAGCGGCCCCGGCGCATCTCTTCCTCGAGGAGATGCGGGATGACCTCGGAGTCGGTATCGGACAGGAAGTTGTGGCCTCGGCCCTGGAGCTCGGCGCGCAGCCGGTCGGCGTTCTCGATGACGCCGTTGTGCACGACCGCGATCGCCCCGTCGCACGAGAGATGAGGGTGGGCGTTGCGGGCGTCGACCTTCCCGTGGGTGGCCCAACGGGTATGACCGATGGCCGAGCTCCCGGACGGAGAGAGCGCCGCGATCTCCTGCTGGAACGCGTCGAGCGACCCTATGCTCTTGCGCACGAACAGGCTGTGGCGGTCGCCGACGGCGATCCCGCAGGAGTCGTAGCCGCGGTACTCGAGCCGCTTCAAGCACCCGAGCACTATCGGCGCCGCGTCGCGAGCGCCGACGTAGCCTGCGATCCCGCACATCTCGGCGACGAACCCCCGGTCCCACCCGCCGGTCGGCGGAATCGGGTCGGTGGGTTAAAAGGCCTACGTTCCCGAAGGGACTCATTTCCCGAGGGGATCCGCGACATTCCGACCCATCATCGACCCCCGAATCCTCCCCATCGCCGACGAGGAGTGCCGGGTCGTCGGTCGACCGAGGGCTACGGCCGTGACCGCCGTCGCCGGCGCGTGAACCGACCCGCGAGGTTCATCGCGACCACGACTCCTAAGGCGGCCGCGAAGAACAGCGCGGGGCCGAGCACCGCCGGACCGTACCCGTAGCGCCCCAGCCCGAGAGAGAGCAGGGCGGGGCCCGCGAAGTGGGCGACCTCGGCGATCGGTCCGGTGACGTTGAGGGTCAGGGGGTTCTCGGTGCCGTTGTAGCTGCCGCTGCCGGAGCCATACCACCCGAGGAAGGTCGCCCCGGGGAACGCGGAGGCGCGGAACTCGACGGAGGCGCCGAAGAGGAACCAGTTGTTGGAGGCGGGCGATAGGGAGGCGGATCCCGGCCCAGAGGCGGAGGTGGTGACGAGGGCGTCCGGGACGAAGCGGAAGGTGAGGTTGACGGGGCCGGAGGTGACGTTGACGGTGCCGGTGTTGGGCTGGGCGACGTAGCGGAGGTTGGGAGCGACAGGGATGGGGCTCTCGACCGCGAAGCCGACGGAACCGTCCGGGGCGGGGACGGTGATGACGGAGCGGTTGGTGGTCCAGTTGGCCTGGCCGACCTGGCCGCTCCAGTTGGTGCCGGGCGGGAGCCCGGAGACCTGGACGGAGACGACCGAGGTGAGGTTGGAGGGAGCGAAGTGGGCGACCTCGGAGACCGGGCCTAAGAGGGA
>DAHVAA010000011.1 GCA_027314845.1 Thermoplasmata archaeon
CCGCCCCGCAGCTCACGACGCTTCCTCCCGGAGGCGTGCTCGGGAACCTCTCCGTCTCGATCTACAACCCGGGAACGAACGCCACCGGCACCTACGACCAGCCGGTCGCCATCAACAGCTCGGCCTACTCCCAATTCATCAATGCGAACTGGTCGAACGGTCTCGCGGAGTACTCGACCAACAGCACGCCCATCTACGGCTGGATCGAGTCCGGGGCCTCGAACCTCTCGGTCGATACGCTCCTCTGGCTCCGCCTGGATTCGATCCCCGCGCACGCCTGGTCGAACGTGACCTTCTGGTTCTGGCCGAAGGACTCGTTCAACCTTTCCGAGAATGGCTACCTTGGTGAAGCCCCCCAGCTGAGCGTTCCGTATGGAGCGTTCGACAACGGCTGGCGAGTCTTCAACGAGTATTGGAACTTCTCGGGCTCGTCGCTGCCCAGCGGATGGACCCCGCTCGGGAGCTGGGCCGGCAAGGTCGACAACGGGGTCCGCGTCGAGGCGGCCTACGAGGCGGGGGGGATCGAGTGGCCGCTCTCCAACCCCTACGGCTCGAACCTCACGCTCGAGGCCGACGCCCAGCTCAACGCGAGCGGGGACCCCGTCTCCCTCTTCATGGCCTCGACACCGGGGTTCAGCAGCGCAAGCCAGTTCTACCCCAGCGCCTACGTGCTCGAGCCGGGCTTTACCGGTCCAAGTCGCGCGGCGCTGTTCACGAGCAACGCGAGCGGGTCCGCGACCCTGCACGTTCCGGTCGCCGCGGCCCCCCTTGACTTCCGGCAGGCACCTATCGTCGTGGGCCTGAGCTGGCGGGCCTCGAACGCGACCGAGGTCGGAAGCTCGAACTACATCCCGTTCGTCTCCCAGGTCAACGCGTCGAGCGGCCCGATCGGGGCCGTGGGGCTCGGCGCCGACTGCGCGGCGAACTGCACGAGCTGGAACGTTTCCTGGGTCCGCGCCCGGGTAACCCCGGACCCGATGCCGAGGGTTACGGGAGAGGCGTTCGACCCGGTCGCCGTGACGGTCTCCGCCGCGGCGCTCGCCACCGACGAGAACCGACCGCTCTCGCTCACGTGCAACGCTTCGGCGTTGCCCGCGCCCGCGATCTACGGCTGGACGCTAGGGGACGGAACGACCGCGCGCGGGTCGTCCATCGTCCATTCCTACGGTCGACCAGGTCTCTACAGCCCGACGTGCACCGCCGCCTCGAGCTCCGGCTCGGCCGGTAGCTCCTCCCTGAATTTGGTCGTGAACCCGAGCCTCGCGATCCTACTCTTCCAGGCCGTCCGCTCGACGCTAACGCTCGGAGAGAGTCTCAGCCTGATCGTGAACGTCTCGGGCGGGACGGCGCCGTTCACGATCGGTTACTCGGGCCTTCCGCCGGGCTGCCTGACCCACCGCGCGCCGACGCTCAGCTGCCTTCCGGCCGAGACCGGGACCTTCGCCGTGGAGGTGATGGTCTCGGACGCCGCCGGCGAGCAGGCCTCGAACTCGATCACGATCATCATCAGCCCGCCCATTCTCCCGACCGGACCGGCATCATTCTCGCCGGTCGAGGGCTATGCGCTCGCGGGGGGAGTCGCCGGCCTCGTCGTGCTTGCCGGGGTTCTGCCGGTCATGCTCTGGACACGCCGCCGGCCTCTCCCGCCCGCGCGGGCCCGCCCGGTCCGCCCGTCCGAGGAGGACTTCGGGGATGAGCCCGAATCGGGAGGCCCACCTCCCGCTCAAGAGGAGTAGCGGCCGCTCCCGGGTTTGGCATCGGGCGAACGGAGAGGGACGCGCCCTTTCAGGGTCGCTCGTCCCCCGACCCGGGAGCCGGTGGGGAGCGCAAGCGGTGGAGACCCCGGGGGATCAACGCCCCGCCGGCGCCGAGGAGTACGACCACCGCGCCGATGTAGGCGATCCAGAACGCGGACGACTGCGAGGGGATCGCCCCGTGCGTACTGAAAAGGAACGCAATAACGAGCTCCACGGCCGCGGTGACGAGCACGAGGCCGACCACGTACAGCAGCATCCCGCTCCGCACGGACGTTGCCAGTGTCGACCCCCTAGATAGACGATACGACGGAAGGGTAACGACGCCGTGCGGCCTAAATGAACCCCGTCCCGTCGGGGGAGGGGACCTCCCCGGCCGATGGCGCCGACCCGGAAGAGGAGCGCGGGCGCCCGCCATGGTGGCCGCGGACGACCAGGACCGGGCATGGGGCGCTGTTCACGAGGCCCGAGGATATGCTGCCCAAGAGGAGCCTACGGCCCCGGGAAAGTCCCCGCGAACCGACCACGATCAGGTCCTGCGGGTGGCGATGGACCCACGCCAGGATCGCTTCGAGGGGGTCTCCGAACAGGTAGACGGTGTCGCAGTGGGTCGCCCCGGCCGAGAGCGCCCTCGATTGGACCTCCTCGAGCATGGCCGCGAACGCCTTCGACTCCCCGGCGACCGGGACGAGGTTCTCGAGCGCGGGGTCGGGCCCACCGGCCTTGGGCGGCCGAACGACCACGAGCGTGACGGCCGAGCCGAACCGGGCGGCGACCTCGATCGCGAGCTCGCACGCTCGGCGTGCGTGGTGCGACCCATCGAAGCCCACGAGGACCCTCTCGAGCACCGCCACGGCCTACCGGCTGTCGCGGGGACTATTCAATCATGCGTTGAGCGGCCCGCACGTTCGCGACCGACCGATCGCCGCGCGAACCGATCCACCGCCTGAGGAAAAGAACCGGCCCCGGCCGGGGAAGGACGGGGTTCGTTCCGCCCCGGTTCGAACCGGGGTCGCGCCCCGACTACGAGCTCGGTGGGCTCCCGGGCCCCGCGCCTTCGCTCCAGCTCGCGGCGCCTCCCGAACTGCCCCCGGCGCTCTCGCCCGCGCCGGCCGCGGCGGCGGGCGGAGGCGACCAGGCGGCCGGAGGCGCCACCGGCTCCGGCTTCTTCCGCCGGAACAGAAGGAGCGCGAGCAGCGCCACGATCAGCGCGATCACGGCGAGCGCGATCGCCACCGCGAAGTAGTTGTTGAGGTCGCCGGTCGTGGCGAGCGACGGGGTGTTCGTCGCAGAGTACGAGGCCGCGAGCGCCATCGGCGCCCCCGAGACCGTCAGCGCGCCGCTCGAGTTCGTCCCGAGGTTGTAGCCGGACACGGACCCGAACGCGTAGGAGTAGGTCCCATCGGGCAGGTAGAACACGAGCGTCGCGCCCGAGGTCGACTGGGTCTGGCCGTTCACGGTCGCGGACCAGACGGTGCCCGACGCGAGTCCGCCCTCGCTCAGGGTCACCGCGTAGGTGAGCGGCGCGAACGTCACCGCGACCGAGTAGGCGGCCGCAGAGACCGTTACGCTGCCCGACGCGGGACTCGGCGAGTACCCGGCCATGTTCCCGACAGTGTAGGCGTAGGTGCCCATCGATATCGCGAACGTGATGGTCGAGGTCGTCGCGCTCTGGGTGACGCCGTTCATGGTCACGGACCAGGTCGACCCGGCAGTGAGACCGGACTCGGTGAAGGTCACCGCGAAGGTCTCCGCCGGCCCGATCGGGAACAGGTCTACGGTGTTACCGGTGATGAGGTAGGGCGCGAGCAGTCCGTTCGCGCCGTAGGTGTGCCAGTCGGCCCAGTAGTTCCCGACGCCCGTGCTGCACGTGTAGTCGGTGCAGGTGGAGAAGTAGTTGTACTCGCCGGACCACGCCTGGACGTGGAGCGGGTTGTAGACGTTCGTCGCCCCGTTGTCCCCGATGAAGTTGTTGTTCCAGAGCGTGTTGTCGTAGGCGGTGATCAAGAAGGCCCCGTAGCTCGAGTCGTCGACGAAGGAGCTGCCGGTCACGGAGTTCACTTCCGCGCTGTGGTCCATGACGATCCCCTGGAAGTCCTGGTACGCCCCGAAGCCGGTGACCACGCTGCTGTAGGTCGAGTTGAACTCGATCCCGTAGTACCCGCCCGTGGCGTTCGAACTCCCGATCGTCAGTCCGTTCGACCCGTCATCGTAGATCGCCGCCGGATACATCGTCGCGTTGACGAACGAGATCGTCACCGCGGAGGTCCCTTCGGTCACCACGAGGGCGAGCGGAACGCTCCAGAGGCTGTAGAGCGACCCGGGCGACACCGCGGCGGTCCCGGACCCGGTGACCTGCGAGACCGTCACGAGCTGGTCCTGGAAGAGCCACACACCGATCGTGGTGTCGGAGGCCGTGACGTTCGTGATAGAGAACCGGGTCGAGGTCTCCAGGTAGACGGCGAGGGAACTTCCGCTCCCGCTCGCGCCGCTCACAGAGCCCTGGGTCGAGGCGTAGATCTCGACTCCGATCGAAGTGAGGGTGGCCGCGACTCCCGAGACCGTGACCGTCGTCGCCGACTGGGCTTCTACCCCGAGCGACCCGTCATTGGCCGTCACTCCCGAGACGCTCAGTTGGCTCGTCCCGAAGAACTCGGCGGCGGCCGAGGCGATGTCCGCCGCGAGGTGGGACGCGGACACGGCCGTCGAACCCGAACGATCCTCGACCCCCAACGAGCTGTTCGTGGCGCTCAGGCCCGAGATCGTGACGCCGTTCATCGCATCGAGGTAGACGCCGATCGAGGAGCCGTCGACCGACACGCTCGAGATCGTCGTGCCCGTCGAAGCCGCGAGGTAGGCGCCGGCCGACCCATCGTTGACCGTCAGACCGGTGATGGTCGTCGTGGTCAGGTCAACCCCGTTAATGGCGTCCGTGGCGAGGACGTTCGCGAGCACGTTCGTGAACACGGAGTTGGTCGAGGCCTCCCACTCCAGTCCGTCCGCGAAGGTCTCGCTCGCGGTGAATCCCGAGAAGGTCGTGTCGTAGTTCGACACCCCGAAACCCAGGATGTACGGGTCGAAGATCCCGACCTGGTCGAGCGTGGTGTTCCCGGACCCCTCGATCACGAGACCGAGGTAGGTATCGGTCGCGTTCAGGTTCGTGATGTTAGTGTAGTCGTCGCCGTAGAGGTACACCGTGGTGGCCTGGGTGAATGCGCCGTTCGCGACGGTGTTCGAGATCGTCGTGCCGGTCGCAAAGACCGCGAGGACACCGATCGTGTTACCGGGATCGACGATCGTGTCCACCACCGTCATCTGCGAGGTCCCATACAGGAACGCTCCGACGGCGAATCCCGTGGTGCTGAGCGTGGGCGGGAAGGCCTGCGTGATGTTGGTCGAGCCGTACTCGATCTGGACGTTCGTGATCGTGCTCGAGGAGGACCGGGCCCCGTAGTATCCGTACGCGCCGTACGCGGCGAGGATGTTCGAGTACGAGCCGCCCGAGCTGCCTTCGTCGTAGATCCCGATCGCGGTCTGAGCGACGGTCCCTTCGTGGTTGGTCCAGTTGACGCTGAAGAACGCCTGAACGTCGGTGACCTTCGCGCCGTTCGAGCCGGCGAGTGTCACCGCATTCGCCCCGTAAGCCGCGAGGGCGTTGCTCACGGAAACGCCGGGTGACCCGGCGATGAACACCCCGTAGGACCCGTACACTGCTTCCGTAATGTTGGACGCTGCCCCCGGCGTGTTCCACATCACGATGGCGCCACCCGCGGGGTTGAGCGCGAAGTAGCCCGAAGGGTCGAGGGAGCTGCCCGCGAACGTCCCGAGGACGACCTGGTCGTAGACCTGCACGTGCGGGTCCGAGTAGAAGGCGATCAGCTCCCCGTACTGCGGCAGGCCGTTCGTCTGCGCCGGCACGATGCCGAGCAGCGTCGGAGGGGATCCGATCGCGGGCCCATCCATGTAGTAGGTGTTCGCACCGGGGAAGCTGACCCCTTGGGACATGCCGGTGACGTTGATCACGTCGGTGACCCCCGTCGCCTGGAACAGGTTGAACGAGACGAAGCCCCAGTCGTTCAACCGGTCAAAGAAGAGGGCATTGGCGCCCGACAGCAACGTCAAGCCCGTGAAGTTGAGCTTTCCCGAAGTCCACTTGACGAGGTTCGCGGCGGCCGCTTCCGCTTGGACGTTCCCGTTCAGGTACAGCGGCGAACCGAGCGTCCCGGGGGACAAGCTCAGGGTGACGAGATTGCCGGTCGAGGTGGCGGAGAAGGCCCCCGTGGCGGAGGCGTAGCCATCCGCCATGGTGAACGTGTTGTACGAGCCGGGTGGCAGGTAGGTCAGGAACCCGCCGTTGGCGTTCGTCGGAAGATAGGACGTGTTGTAATAGTAGGGGACGGGGGCCCGACCAACGAACGTGAACCCGTAGCTGGGCGACAACGACCCCTGGTATTCGATCGCTCCCGAGGGGACCGCCGTGGACGGTTGCGAGTTCCACAGCCCATAGAGCAGTGACGGTCCGGCGCTCAGTCCGACCACGCCACCGGGGCTCCAGGTCTCGGCTACGCCGATCGCGGTCTCGCCCGTGTCGGCCCCGAAGTCGTAGGCCGAGGGTACCGACTTCCAGCCACCGCTCGTCAGGTTGGAGTACAGGAGCGTCTCCGTGCCCGAAATGTTGTTGAATACCGCGTTCGAGCCGCCGCCCGGACCGCCGAAGATGAGCTCGGAGTCGTAGTCGAGGCCGAGCGGAGTCGTGTACTGACCGCTCACCTGGAACGCGGGGCTAAACGGGGGCGCCTGAGCCGGGGCGGCCGGGCTGTTGAAGACGACCGTGTCGTAGACCCCGGTGAACGCGCCAGCCGAGTCCACGACCCGGTAGCCGAACGTCACCTGGTCGCGGTTGCCGACCACGCTGACATTGTTGTAGAGGTTGAGCGTGACCGGGAACGTGAGGGGCACCGACGGGCCGTAGTCGTAGTAGAACGTGGGATAGACCGCGTTGCCCCCATACGAATACAGCGACCCGGGAAGGAGGCTGCCGGACGGGCTCGAGAAGTTCCAGATGTTGTCCTCGAACGTGATCCAGTTCCCGTTTAACGTGACCACGTTCTGGGTCCAGAACGCGGCCGCGTCGTTTCCCGGAATGGAGACGTTGTTCGTGACGGTGTTCAGTTGGATGCCGAAGTAGTACGGAGAGTTGTAGGACCCGCCCGTGGCCGCCGGCGGGGTGATGAAGTAGTACGCGCCCGGATAGGTCCCGTTCGCGGCGTTCAGCGTGAGCGACCCCTCGAAGTGGGAGGTGTTGTAAGTGTAAGGGGTCGCGCCGAGGCCGAAGTCCCCGATCCCCATCGGGGCGGGGTTGGCGGTGTAACCCACTCCGACCTGCTGGCCGGGCACGTGGGCGCCACCGTGTAGGAGTGCGAGGTTGGGAAGGTAGACCGAAGAGGGAGAGACCCGGCCCGCCGCGATCGCCGCGGCGAGCGAGCTCAGAGGACCGCCCATCGCGTTGGCTGGGCCCGAAGCGACCTTGTCCAGCGCCTGGGCGTACTGGGTCGGATTCTTCGCAGAACTGAGCGTGAGGGAAGAGGCGGAGGCCTTGGAGGACTGGGAGGACCAGGGGGACGAGGAGGCGCTAGAGGCGTGGCCCGGTGGCGCGAACGGTGTGAGCGGCGACCCGATCGCCGACGCCGCCGCGGCACCCTGTGGACCCCCCGAGGGCGTCAGCGCGGAGGCGTTGGCGCCTCCAAGGACGGCACCGGCCGGCAGGATCATAAGCGCACAGACGACCACGACGATCGGCAAGAGCCAGAGCGTGCTCCGGGCAGCCAATTGGCGAACCATGAGCTGCGGACGTCAAGAGGTAGTATACAAACCTGGCGGTCGTATCAGTCGTATTCTTCCGCGGAGAGACCCGGTCGCGTGGCCGGGGCTCAGGAACGAGGCGCGCGCGAAGATTTGTGATGAACAGCCGCCCGGTCCGGTCGCGGCACGGCTGGCCCGGTCGATGTCGCGCGGCACGTTCGTCCCGAAGGAAGGTATCGAGGGCCAGGACGCCGCGCTTCCGACGCGAACTCTAAACGAGCCCTACCTCGACCGTGCCCCCGAAACTCCCGAGGCCGATAAGCTCGAAGAGATATCCGGCCCCCGTCGGATTGACGTGACCCAGGTCGATCACGAAGCTCATCGAGCTCGTGAGGGGCGTGGCGGCGGTCCCGACGCCCGGGCTCCAGGGTCCACCCGGGTTCCCGGCCGCCGAGACCTCGACCTGCCCCTGGGCGTTGAGGATCGCGAAGCTGACAACCCCGGGGACCGTGCTCGACGTGGTCGAGTTCACGACCTCCGCGTCGAGGTCCGCGGGTCGGAGGTTCCCGCTCGCGGACACGATGGGAACCTCCGCGCAGTAGTCTCCGGGGGCGCAGCCGGAGGTCGAGCCGGTTCCGACGAACGCGGAGGGTGTCCCCAACTGAAGTGCGCTGCCCAGCGGGGTCGCCGAGGCCGCCCCGCAGGTGGTGGTCGAGGAGAACGAGGAGAGCTGGGTACCGGTCGAGGCGTAGACCTCGGAGGTAAAGTACGGCTGAGCGCCGGAAGGATTGTTGCCACCCAGTGGGTTGCAGGGGCTGTATACGAACGCCCAGCACCCTCCGAGAAGGGAGCAGCCGTTACCGCTACCGACCAGGGCCATCTCGAGGTTCAGCGAGATCCCGGAGTGTTGGGAGACGAACGCCGAACCTCCACCCTGCCAGGCGGCCGCTGCCGCGACGGAGCTATCGACCACCGAGGCGGGGACCGGGCCGAACGATTGGAAGGTCGTCGTGCAGGAGCCCGTCGCGATCACCAGGGCGCGCGCCGAGCCGTTCGTCACGCCCACGAGGAGGGCCGACTGATTCGCCGACTGGAAGTAAACGAGCAGCCACGCCGGTGCGGTCCCCGAGGAGAAGCTGCCCGAGAACGCCGGAACGAACAGTCCGCTCGGCAATCCGCCACCGTCCGGGACCGAATAGGTGCACCCGCTCCCCAACGTGGCGTTCGGGTACGCGAGGGTGGAGGAGCTCAAGGAGAATCCGGCGACCGCCACCAGCGACCACGGGCCTCCACCGGTCGCGCTGGCGATCGAGTTCGCCGGCCCGACCACCTTCGAGTACGCCATGCCGGAGCTTCCGCCCACGGCACCCCCTCCGAGAAGGAAGACGACGGCAATGCTCGCGATGAGGATCCCCGCGACCACGATCGCAGCGACCGGCCACAACCGGCGAACGAGCGGCGGGGACGGGGAAGAAAGCGGGGGGACTGGTCCGCCTTCGGTCGCTTCGGCCGGCGGATGCCGAGGCGCCGCAGGCGGTGCCCCGCCCGAGCTCTTGGATCCCTCGGGTGGAGTCATCTTCACGACGAGGCCGGGTTCGGCGCTTCAACCTTTCGTGGGGAGCCCTCTCCCGTTTCCGACTCCTATCGTGCCGTCGTCATCCCGCTCGACGCGCGAATCGGTCGCCCAATGCGTTAAGCGGCCGGCCTTACTCCGGCCCCTGTGGGTCTTCTCGAGCTTTTCGCGTCCGTGCTCATCGTCGGGCTCTCCGCGCTGAACGCTGCGCTCCCTCTGGCGGCCTGGTCCCGCACTCGCGACGGTCGGTTCCTGTTCGTCGCCGGGTCGAGCGGCGCCCTCGCTATCCTGGGAGCGGTCGGCGTTTGGGGGGAGCTCCCCCTGAGCTCCCCTTCCTCGGTCCAGGTCGGCCTCCCTGCTCTCCTTCTGGCCCTTGCCGCGACGATCCTGCTCTTCGGTGCGAGCGTCTGGCCCCGATCCTCCTGAGCGATGGCGGAGGACCCGCTGGCCCTCGAGACCCGACGTCGCATCTACCGAGCGATCCGTTCCCGACCGGGGGTGAGCGCGCGAGAAGTCCAGCGACTCGAGCGGCTGGGCTGGGGGGAGACCGTCTACCACCTCGAGCGGCTGGCCGAGGCCGGGATCGTACATCGGGAAGAAGGCTCGCATCAGGACCAATACTTCGCCGCGGATGTGCCGCTCGGCGACCGCCGGACCCTCGGCCTCCTGCGGTCACCTTCCGCGCGGAAGGTCCTTCTCACGCTCCTGCTCGTTCCGCGGGCGACGGTACCGGACCTGGCGAAGGCGACGCGGCTGAGCCCGGGCCGCCTTTCCGTCCATCTGCGACGGCTCCTTGAGACCGAGCTGATCCGCGCGGGCCGCTCGGGTCGCTACCGCACCTTCGAGCTCACCACCCCGGAACGCGTCGCACGACTCCTGGTCACGTACTCGGAGGGAATGGCGGACGAATGGGTCGAGCGACTGCTCGCTACATGGTCGGACCTCTTCCGGCCTTAGGAGGTCGGGATTGGACCAACCGCTTCCGTAGTTGGACCAAAAAGCGCGACTCCCCCGAGGCTCCTCCCGGAACGATGCAGGTTGCGGGGCCCGGGTCCTGTGCCCCTCGCCGTCGACGGCGTTCCCGGTCCTGGTCCACGGTCGCACTGGTCGCCGTCGCCCTGGTCGCGATGGTCGGATCGGCGCTCCCGACGTCCGCCGCCCCCGCCGGGTGGGCCGCTCCAGGGGTCTCCTGGACGAACGGGGTAGTGCTCTGTCAATTCCCGAGCACTGGGGTCGGCGTGTCGGTATCGGCCCTCAACCTGAGCGGGTCCGGACTTTCGGTGGAGCCGTCGTTCATCGAGGAGGCTGCTCCCTCGGGTTCGATCGTCGCGGAAGCGCAGATCTCGGCCTCGAACTGGACGAACTCGAACGTAAGCACCGCGAACCTCTACGACGAGCTCTTCCTGGCGAACGTCTCGATCCTGCCGGGGCACGGCGGCCTTCCGCTGGGAGTCGGGGTCGTCGGAATCTCCTACCTCCTGTCCGGTTACCCCGAAGACTCGCTTGCCAGTCGGAGCCTGGTCTACCTGGTCTGGACGGTGGCCAACTGGAGCTGGCAGGGCCCCGGAGACCGTCTCGTGCTCGGCTTCTCGGCCGGACCGACCTTCCCCGCGAACGAGACCCTAGTCCCGGGTACCTCCACTGACTCCCCCTTCTCGAGCCGCTCCGTCGCCACCGGAGCGACCCGGGAGTTCCTGGAGCTGGCGGGGTCCGCAAACGTCTCGGATGCCGGTGGAAACCAGTCGGTCGTGCCGACCGAATCCCAGACGGTACTCGGCGCCGCGAACGCGTCGGTGATGGTCTCGCTCGGCTCGGCGGCCGGCGAGTTCCACTCGATGATGTACACGGTGACCATCGGCATACCCTTCCCATCGTCCGTTGCGCAGCTCCCGCTCTCCGACTATCTGATGGTCGTGGGCGGAGGTTCGGCGGTCGCCATTGCCGCCGCGGTCGGCTCGGCCCGACTGCGTCGGCGCCCCTCCTCACTTGAATTTGTGGAAGGAGACGACGAATGAAGCGAAGAGCGGACGAAGGGAACGCGAGAGAGCAGGACGACCACCCCTCTAAGGCCACGGACCGGAGGCACCGTCCTCAATATGGAGTGGCGCTGGTCGCGGTCGCGCTCGTCGCGCTGCTCGCGGGGGCGGCGTATGTTGGGCCGGTCGCGCTCGTGGACGCCACGACGACCGCCCCCGCGGCGCCGGCGGCGGTCGACAACGTGTCGGTGGCCACCACCTCGAGCTTCGCCTTCGTGCCCGATACGCTCACGGTCTACCCGGGGGCGCTCGTCCACTTGGTCGTCACGCAGGAATCCCCGCTGGCGCACACCTTCGTGCTCTCGCCCGTGGCTAACCAAACGATTCCGACCAGCGACACTTCGGCCGAGGTGTACGCGTACTTCAACGCGAACCCACCCCTCGTGAACCTGAGCGTCCCGGGGGTGGTGGGAGACCGGGCGTACGCGAACTTCACGGCCCCGGCAATCGGGTCGTACGAGTTCGTCTGCGAGATCCCGGGACACTTCCAGAGTGGGATGCACGGAGAACTGGTCTCTACGACCCAGACCGGAGGATCCACCGGGATGTCCTTCCCGCTAGAGCTGACCGTTCTGGTCGTCGCGCTGGTGATCGTGGTCGCCGCGGTCGCGGGGGTCCTCCTCCTGCGCCGCCGCCGGGCGCGCTCGCCACCGGGAGGACCCGGCTCACCGTCGTGAGGCCCCGGTGACCCCGTCATCCCTCCGAGGGAATTCTTGACCGCCGAGGCGATCCTTCCCCCGAGCCTGTGGGTGGCCTCGGGATCGGGCTCGGGAACAGAGCCCGACATGACGGGAGGGTTCCGCATCGCCGGAGGGGTGGTCGCCCACAACGAGGAGTCGCGGCTCGAACCGGCGCTCCGCTCCCTACTGGACCAGGACCTTCCCGCCGGCGTCGAGTGGAGCCGGATCTGGGTCGTCGCGAGCGGCTGCACCGACCGGACCGTGGAGGTCGCTCGGGAGCTCGCGCAGAGGGACGAGCGCGTTGCGGTGATCGTCGAGGCGGAGCGCCGGGGGAAAGCCCATGCGCTGTCCCATGTCTTCCGTCGGGCCGAGGGCGACGCCGTCGTACTGCTCAACGCCGATGCCGTCGCGGAGCCGGGGGCCGTGCGCGAGCTCCTTCGGATCGGCCGGGACGCCCCGGCGCCGTACGCCGTGATGGCGCGCCCAGTGATCGGCGAGAGCGCTCGGGGAGAAGGCGCGAGGTCGCTGGAACTGATGTGGGAGCTCCACCATCGCTTCCATGCGCACCTACGGGCCGAAGGCGGAGGATCCCACCTCTCCGATGAGCTGCTCCTCGTCAGTCTGGACCCGACCCCGCCGCTCCCGGAGGGCGTCGTCAATGACGGGTCGTACTTCGGGGTCTGGCTCGCCCGACACAGCGCGCCCCGTCGGTACGCCGACCGAGCGCGCGTACGGATCGTCGTGCCCACGACCTGGCGCGACCACCTCCTCCAGCGCCGGAGGATCCGCTACGGCAACGTTCAGGTCCAACAACTTCTCGGGGAGGGGCCCAGCACGCTCGTCGGGTACTCGCTCGAGCATCCTTCCACGGCGTTCGGGATCCTCCGGGAAGCGACCCGTGCTTCTTCGGGAGGATGGGCCGCGTTCGCCCCCCTGCTCGCCGCCGAGCTCTTCGCCCACGGACTCGCGATCTGGGACCGGCTCCCACCCGAGAGAGACCACGTGCGATGGCGTCGTATCCGCGATCCCGTTAGTCAGCCCGAGCCCGGCGTACGACTCTCGGGGCCGCCGGAGCATCCCACGGCCCGGGAGGCCGTTGAGGCGGAGCTAAAGCGGAGGGTGGCGACGCTGGTCGCCGTCGGCGAAGAGTTTGGCGCCCCGGTCTCGGTCGCGGAGATGCTCCCGCTCCTTCCGCCGGGGGCACCGCGGACCCCCGTGGACCTCCACGCGTGGCTCGACCTCCATCCAGAGATCCGGCTCCCTGATCGGGCGGGGGGTACGGGCACGGACCATGAGCCCGGCGAACTCGAGAGACGACGGGAGCGGGGGCGGGCGTACCTAGAGCACGCCGAGCGCATGCTCGACGGTCCGCTGCGCGCGGGGTTGCGGTGGGTCCGAACGATCGCCATCACCGGGTCGACCGCGTACGGCTCACCGGGAGCGGACGATGACCTCGACCTCTTCGTCGTTTGCCGCCGGGGGGCCGTCCACCTCTTCCTGGCCGTTGCGTACCTGAACCTTCGTCGGGCGCGTCGGTGCGGTGAGGTCGGTGCGCGGCCGGTTCTCTGCCTCAACTTTGTCGTGGACGAGCGCCGGGCCAGCGCGGAGTTCGAGGTGGACCGGGGCTTACTGTTCGCGCGCGAGGCGCTTTCCGCGAGACCGGTGGTCGGCGAAGCCTACTACCGGGGGCTCCTCGCGGGGGCCCCGTGGATACGGGAGCGAGCCCCGGGCCTCTACACCGACCGGAGCGGAGGACCGTGGGACCTCGAGGAGCGGCCCGCCCCCTGGCCGGCCCGGCTCGCGAACGCCCTAATGTTCCTGCCGCTCGCCGCCTACCTGCAGCTCGTGGGTCTCGCGAGGAATCATCGGATGCGCCGCCATGGCCAGCAGCAGGACCGCTTCCGCACTCTGACGGCGGTCTCCCGTGTCGCCTTTGTATCGCATCGCTTCGAGCGGCTTAGGGCCATGTACGACGGTTTTGGAGCAGGGACCCCGGAACGAGGCGACAAGGGTTCGCCGCTCCGAGAGCCGGTGGCGGCCCGGTAGCGAGGCGGTGCCATGGGGGAGAATGTCAGCGACTACTCCCGCTTCGACTTTCGCGCGCTCTGGAAAGGTCGGGACCGAGTCACCGAGGTCGAGCGGGAGATCGTCCGGCGGGCGCTCGCCACCGCTGACCGTCGGCGGGTGCTCGAGGTCGGGACCGGTTTCGGACGGCTTCTCGGAACCCTCGCCGAGATCGGCGACGAGGTGGTCGCGACCGACTTTGACCATCGGACCCTCGGTGCCCTGCCCGAGGATCTCGGTCGGACCGCGCCCTTGAGGGTCGCGGCAAATCTGTATCACCTACCGTTCGTGAGCGGCGCGTTCTCCAGCGCCTCGATGGTCCGGGTCTACCACCATCTTTCGGACCCGCGAGCCGCCCTCGCGGAGCTCGGGCGAGTTCTGACCGGGGGCGCCCGGGCCCTTCTCTCCTACAATCCGAAACCGTCGGTCGGTACTTTCGTCAACGACATCCAGCGAGCGATCCACCCCGTGACCTCCGGGCGGTTCCGGTCGATCACGTTCGCCCGGGGCTCGGTGGAGCTCGAACCCGACCCGTTCCCGGTCTACGTGGCGGACCGGTCGAGCTTCGATCGCCACGTCCGCGCGGCCGGCTTTCGGCCCCGAGGGGAGGTCGTCTCGGGGCTGGAGGAATACTACCTCATGCGTTTCGTCCCCGCGGAGCTCTTCCTCCGCATCGCCGCGGCGTTCGGGAACGCGCCGCTGTTCCCGATGCGGTTCGCGCTCCTCGAGACGCCGGGTTCCCCCGCCGCGCGACTCCCTCCCCTGGACGCGATCCTGGCTTGTCCGAAGTGTCGCGGGGCAATCGACTTCCCGAGCCGCGAAGGGCCACTCGTCTGCGGCGCCTGCGGGTTCGCCGGGCGACGCGAGGGGCCGGTGATCGACCTGAGGTACGTGCCGGAGGGCACGCGGAGATGGGAAGCGGCGGGTTAGACGCGGCGAGTCCGGAGGCCGCGCCGCCGTCGCTCGAACTCGAGCTCTCCGACCGACGCGTCCCGCTCGGCTTCGTCCCCGAGGGGGACCGCATCTACCTCGTGGCGGGCGATCGAAGCTCCCGCTGGCCGACGGAGGCGCTCCGAGCGGGGCGCGCCAGTGTTCGGGTCGCGGACCGCAGTACCTCCGGCCCGATCGCGCTCCTGACCGACCCGGACGAGAAGCGACGCGTCCTCGACCTCTTCCGTGAGCGGTACGGCCCAGCGGCTTTCGACCGCTGGTACGCGGGGGCCGCTCGCGTGCTGGTCGTCCAGCTGGGGAATGGCGGGGGGAGCCTCGGACCGGGCGTGCGCTATCACGACTGGCTCGCCGCCGAGTTCGACAACGTCGCGGCCGACTACGATCGGCACATCACCGGCAACCGGATCAACCGGCTGCTGAGGGATCGGTCGCTCGCGGAGCTCCGGCGGGCCTTCTCGTCCAGCCATCGCTTGCTCGAGATCGGCTGTGGCTCGGGGATGGAGACGCTCCCACTGCTGGAGGAGGGGCACGAGCTCGTCTGCGTCGACATCTCTTCGGCCATGCTCGAGGTGGTTCGCGCGAAGGCCCGGGCGCGAGGGGTCTCCGAGCGCCTCGAGACCGTCCACCTCGCGGCGTCGGAGCTTCCCCAGCTCCTTTCCGAGGAAGGGCCCCAGAGCTTCGATGGCGGTTACTCGACGTACGGGGCCCTCAACTGCGAGGCGGACCTCGGTGCGCTCGTCCACGCCCTCGCCGAGCTCCTGCCGCCCGACCGACGGTTCGTGGCCGGCGTCTACAACCGCTGGTGCCTGTTCGAGCTCGCGGGGTACGGCGCGACCGGTCGCTGGTCCCGCGCGTTCGGCCGCACCCGTCGGCCGATCCCTGTCGGAAGCTCCCGGTTCTGCGTCGACGTCTTCGCCCTCTCCGCCGCGGAGCTCGCCCGGCAGTTCGCCCCCGCGTTCTCTCCCGAACGGGTCGAGGGCGTACCGGTGATCCTGCCTCCGTCCGACCTTGTCGGGTACGTCGACCGCCTCGGGCGCGGGTTCGAGCGCCTGGCGGAACTCGACCGCGTGGTCGGGCGGCGTTGGCCGTTCAATCGGCTGGGGGACCACTTCCTGACGACCTTCAAGCGTCGCGGGAGCGCGAACTAGGGGTCGAGGCCGGCGGAACTGGTCGGCTCGCGCGGGGCACGTTTCCCGAGGCTACGCAGGGCCCACGGCCAGGGCCGGGGCGACGGGGCGTCCTTGTCGAGCGCGAGCACCCACTGTATGAGCGTCAGGGTCACGGCGACCGAGAGGGCCAAGAGGGCGTAGGCGCGCACCGCCCCGTAGACCGGGCTCCCGTCGAGCGCGATCGTGTAGGCCAGGATCCCAGGGTCGACCGGGCTCACAAATCGGAGCCCGAGGTCGTTGTTGACGAGCAGGTCGATCGACGCGAGCACGACCGTGAATTGGAACAGCGCGCTTCGTCCGGGGTTGAGGACGGCCAGGTCGAGGGCGGCGAGGCCGAAGAGGTACAGGAAATACTGCTCGTAGAGGCCCCAGCGCAGGAGCAGGAAGATCGAGATGAGGAAGAGCATGGCGCGCAGCTCCTGAGGAGGCCCGGGCCGCTCGAGCCAGCGCGCCGCCCTCCAGCCGCCGGCCACGATCCCCGGCACCCAGGCGTACGGGGCGACCTGATAGAAGTACGGGACTACGCCGATGACCGATCGGATGGGAGGGAATGTCAGCGCGAAGGCGTAGTTCATCCCGAGTCCGCCGCCGGCCGACTGGGAGAGCGCGACCGAGCCCAGGCCTTGCTGGCCGAACCCCAGGACCGACCAGCCCTCGAGCCCGAAGACGATCAGCGTGAGCGCAGCGGGCACGGCGAGCGCGAGGAGGAAGGCCGCTCGCGCCGGGCCGCGAGATCGGAAGAACTCGAGCGGTACGAAAATGACCGTGACCCACTTGATGAATATCCCGAGCCCGTGGACGACGTTGCGCTCGATGGGACCCCGTGCGTAGAGGACCACGAGCAGGAGCGCCACCACGAAGGAGTCGAACTGGCCCCAGATCGCGGTGATCGCGATCGTATACGGGAAGACGCACCAGAACGCCGCGACCGCCCTTCCCCGCCCGACATCGCCCGTCCAGCGCACCGTCAGTCGATTGAGGAGCCAGGCGGAGAGGAGGTCGGCGGCGATCCCGGGCTGTTTCAGGAGGAAGTAAAGGACGAAGCGGTCCCCACCTCCGACGGCGGTCCATACCGCATAGAGCCCACCGAGGAGCTCGGGCGCCAGGCAGCCCTGCTCTGCCTCGCCCGGATCGCCGACCCGGACGCTCCCCGCCAGGTGCGGCGCCTCGAGCCGCTGCTCGTCCTGCGGGGTTCGACGGCTCCTCCGAGCG
>DAHVAA010000120.1 GCA_027314845.1 Thermoplasmata archaeon
CCGCGGGTGCGCCTCCCCCGGCCGCCGCCGGCCAGAAGTTCTGCTCCTCGTGCGGTTCCGCGAACGCCCCCGGCGCGCAATTCTGCGCCAAGTGCGGCGCCCCGATGGCCTAGTCAGGGCGAACGGCCCCGCGCCAACCCCTTCCCCTCTCTCTCTTTCTTCGTGCAGATCTCCGCCGCAGACCAGTGACCGGGGGGGCCAATCGAGATGACCCCGCGCTACCTCTCGGTCGGCGAGGCCGCGGATCCATGTATCGGACCCTCGAGGTCTGCTCGAACCGCGGGGGGTTCGAGACGGTGCCGGACCCCCCCCGACCGGTCGATTTGGTGGATGCCCGCCACCGGCTCGAGACGGCGGGGATCGCGGTCGTGGACGCGCGGGTAATGCTCATTGCGGCGCTCGAGGCGGAAGTGACGATCAGCCGGAACGGACGGCTCCTGTTCAAGACCGGAGACCGGGCGCTCGCCGAGCGGACGCTCGACCACCTGAGTCGGCTGCTCGGATTTTCCGACCTCGAACCCTCGGAAAGGCCGACGGACCGCGCGCCGAAGCGGCGGGGGTAGGGTTCAGGTTAAGGGCGGGACCGTGCTGAGTCCGGCGGCAGCGGGTCCATGCGAGAAACCTGGGTCGTCGGAGCGGCCTCCAACCGCTACGGCAAGATGAAAGAGAGCGGCCGGGAGGCCGCCACCCGGGTGGCGATGGAAGCGATCCGCCAGTCCGGGCTCACCCCGAAGGACATCGGTCACACGTTCGTGGCGAACGCCTTCGGGATCTCCGAGCACCAGGGGCACGTGGGTCCGCTCATCAACAACGGGCTCGGGATCCCGGACGTCCCTTCGGTGACTCTCGAGAGCGCCTGCTCTTCCTCCAGCGCCGCCCTCCACGAGGCGTACGTGCAGGTCGCGGGGGGGTTCGTGGACGCGGCGCTCGTGGTCGGGGCCGAGAAGCTCTCGCACCTCGACACCCTTGCCGCGACCAGCTACTTCGCCGTGGCCGCCGACTACGCCTTCGAGACGAAGAATGGGGCGACGTTCCCGGGCCTTTATGCCACGCTCGCGAGCGCCTACCGTCAGGCGTTCCCCACGAAGGACGAGATGTTCGGCGCGATCGCCGTGAAAAATCACGCGAACGCCGCGCGCAACCCGCATGCCCACTTCCAGAAGGAGATCTCGATGGAGACCTACCTCGCGTCGCCGATGGTGGCCTCCCCGCTCCGCCTCTACGATTGCTGCCCGTTCTCCGACGGGGCCTCGGCGCTCGTGGTGGCGGCGAAGGAGTTCGTCCAGCACCCGGTTACGGAGCCCCTCGTCGTCCGTGCCTCGGCCCGTGCGGGCTCGGTGACCGACATGCAGGACCGCCCGGACCTCCTTGGCCTTCCTTCGACGCGCACCGCCGCGGACAAGGCATTCCGTCAGGCGAAGATGTCCCCGAAGGACATCGACTTCCTCGAGGTTCACGACTGCTTCACCATCGCCGAGGCGCTCGCTCTCGAGGACCTCGGGTTCATGTCGAAGGGGACCGCCGCGAAGGAGAGCTTCGAGGGCGTCACGGCGCGGGACGGGAAGCTGCCCGTGAACCCCTCCGGTGGCCTGAAGGCAAAGGGCCACCCCGTGAGCGCCACCGGCGCAAGCCAGGTGGTCGAGATCTTCGAGCAGTTCAACGGGCTCGCCAAGGGCCGCGAGGTGCCGAAGACCGAGGTCGCCCTCGCCCATAACGTCGGCGCGACCGGCGGCTCCTGCTCCGTCCATATCTTCTCCCGACGGGGCTAGGAAGGAGGAGTCGTGGTCGTCGCGTCCGATACGTTGCCGGCCGCCCCGCACACGATCGGCGAGTGGGTGAAGGGCTACGAGGAGGGCGGCACGCTGCGGGGCTTCCGATGTCGTCAGTGCGGGCTCGTCACAGCGACCTGGGGACTCGCCTGCTCGCGGTGCGGGAGCGCCGGGCTCGAGGAACATGAGCTGACCCCCCGCGGCAAGGTCCTCGCGTTCACGATCCTGCATGTGCCGGGCGACGAGTTCCTAAACGACGCGCCCTATGCCTACGTCGTGGTCGAGCTGGACGGCGGTGGGCGTGTCACCGGCTGGATGCCGAGCGTCAAGCAGGAATCCGGCCTCGTCATCGGCGAGCGGGTTCGTTTCACCCCGAGCTATAAGCCGGGCGTGCAGTTCGTCAAGGACGCCGAGGCGGTAGCGAGCGGGTGAGCCTGGTTTGAGCGGTGCCCCCTCGCCCGAAGGGACCCCCGTCTGGCTCCGGCACTATCCGCCCAAGGTCCCCCAACACGTCGAGGTGCCCGAAAAGCTCCTGACCGACCTCGTCGAGGGCAGCGTTCGCCGCTGGCCCGAACGCACGGCGCTCGTCTACTACGGCGCGAAGTGGAGCTACCGGCAGTTCTGGGAGGAGAGCGGGCGGTTCGCGGCGGCTCTCGCTCGGGAGGGCGTAGGGCCGAAAGATAAGGTCGCCCTGTACCTGCCGAACTGCCCGGCGTACCCGATCGCGTTCTTCGGGACATTGCGCCTCGGCGCTGCCGTCGTACAGGTGAGCCCCCTCTACCTCGGCCAGGACCTCGCGCGACTCCTTCGCGACTCCGAACCGAAGGCCCTCGTCACGCTCGAATTCCTCTACCCCAACCTCGAGAAGGTCGCCAACGAGGCCGCCGTGCCGGCGGTGTTCGTCGCCCGGCTGCGGGAACTCTACCCGTGGTACCTCCGGCCGTTCGTCAACGGCGTGATGCGACGCCAGCATCTCTCGACCGACGTTCCGACCGGACCGTCGGTTAGACGGTGGCGGGTCGCGCTCCGGACCCCGGGACCGGCTCCCGTCTGGCGCGCCGACCCTGCGACCTCGGTCGCGGTCCTTCAGTACACCGGGGGCACCACCGGGCGTCCGAAGGCCGCCATGCTGAGCCACCGGAACCTGGTCGCGAACGTCCTGCAGGCCTCAGCCTGGAACACCCGGCGCACGCCCGGCGAGGAGGTCGTGATGGCCGCGATCCCGTTCTTCCACATCTACGGGCTCACGATCGCGCTCCTCAACGGCCTCGCGGACGGCGCGACGGTCGTGATGCAGACCAAGCCCGAGGTCACGGAGCTGCTCCGATTGATCCACCGATACCGCCCGACCCAGTTCCCCGGCGTCCCCGCGCTCTACCAGGCGTTCAACGACCATCCGCAGCGAGCGAAGTACGACATCCGTTCGATCCGCTTCTGCCTGAGCGGTTCCGCCCCGCTCCCGGTCGAGGTCGCCCGGCGGTTCGAGGCGATCACCGGCTCGGCGCTCGTCGAGGGGTACGGGCTCTCGGAGGCCTCCCCCGCTACCCATGCGAACCCGGTGGACGGCGAGCGCCGTGCCGGCTCGATCGGTCTTCCGCTCCCCGAGACCTCCCATCGGGTGGTCGATCCTGAGGACCGGAGCCACGTCCTTTCGGCCGGCGAGATCGGCGAGCTCGAGGTCCGCGGCCCCCAGGTCATGCTCGGGTACTACCGACAGCCCGAGGAGACCGCGCTCGTGCTCACGGACGGCTGGCTCCAGACCGGCGACCTCGCGCGGATCGACGAGGACGGCTACGCCTACATCGTCGACCGGAAGAAGGACATGGTGAACGTCGGCGGGATGAAGGTCTACCCCCGCGAGGTCGAGGAGGTCCTGTTCCAGCACCCGGCGGTCGCCGACGCCGCGGTGGTCGGGGTGCCTGACGTCACGCACGGGGAGGTCGTGAGAGCGTTCGTGGTACGGCGGCCCGGGATCCCGGTCACCGCGGAGGAGCTGATCGCGTTCGTCCGCGAGCGGATCGCCCACTACAAGGCGCCGAGGGCGGTCGAGTTCCGGGACGCGCTGCCGCGCAGCGGGGTCCAGAAGGTCCTACGCCGGGTCCTTCGCGAGCTTCCGCCGACCGCGGCCGACGGGGCCGCCTCGGCCGAGCCCCGCCGCCCCGGCTAGAGCCCGCGGCTCAACAGGTCGCGCGAGATCACGAGGCGCTGGATCTCGTTCGTCCCCTCGAAGATCTCGCTGATGCGGGCATCGCGGTACGCCCGCTCGATCGGCGTGCCCCGGATGTAGCCGAGGCCCCCGTGGATCTGGAGCGCCTCGTCGATCACCTCGCTCGCCCATTCGGAGGCGAGGCACTTCACGACCGCCGACTCGCGGGTCTTCTCCGCCCGCTCTAGACGCGTCCACTTCTTCGGGTCGGTGCCGAGCCGGTCCTGGCGCGCGGCGGCGTGGTAGACCATGTAGCGGAGCGCGTGGACCTTCATCGCCATGTCCGCGAGCTTGAACTGGATCGCCTCGTACTCGCTGATCGGGAGACCGAACTGCGTGCGGTTCTTCGAAAATTCGAGCGCCTGCTGGGTCGCCGCCTGCATCCCACCGAGCGACGCCGCTCCCAGAGAGACTCGGCCGACGTCGAGCGCGGTCATCGCGACGTGGAACCCCTTCCCGACCTCGCCCAGCACTCGGTCCGGTCCGACGCGCACGTGGTCGAGGACGAGCTCCGCGGTCGAGGTGCCGTGAAGGCCCATCTTCTTCTCACAGCGGCCGACCTTAAACCCGGGCAGGTTCGAGTCGACCAGGAACGCCGTTACGCCCCCGTTCGGACCGAGCTTCACGTCGTTCCCGGCCATGAGGACCACCGTGTCGGCCTCCCGCCCGTTCGAGACGTAGATCTTGTTGCCGGTGATCACCCAGTCGTCGCCGTCCTTGGCCGCGACCGTGTGGACCGCCCCGGAGTCGCTCCCCGACCCGGGTTCGGTGAGGCTGAACGCGAGGAGCTTCTCTCCCTTCGCGGCCGGAACGAGCCAGCGCCGCTTCTGCTCTTCGGTGCCGTAGTAGAGGAGCGGGGTCGTGCCGAGGGAGGTGTGCGCGCCGACGATCGTCCCGTGGGACGCGTCGACCCGGCCGAGCTCCTCGAGGAGGATGCAGTAGCCGACTTTGCCGAGGCCGAGGCCGCCGTACTCCTCGGGGATGGGCACCCCGAAATACCCCTCCTCCTGCATCCGTCGGACGCTGGCCCGCGGGAATTCCTCCCGCTCGTCCATCTCGGGAACGACCGGGGCGACCTCCTTCGCGAGGAACGCGCGGACGGCGTCCCGGAACGCCTCCTGGTCCGGCGAGAACGAGAATTCGAACGACATCGCTACGCTCCCTTGAACTTCGGCGGCCGCCGCTCGGCGAAGGCGACGATCCCCTCGGCGAGGTCCTCGCTGGTCAGCACCTCGCTCGCGAAGAGCGACGTCTCGGTCTCGATGCCCGACGCGAGCGGCTGCTCGAGCCCGCGCGCGATCGCCCGCTTCGCCGCCGGGATCGGACGGCGCGGGACCACCGCAGGATGATCCCCCACGCGGCGGTGCCGCGATGATCCCCCACGCGGCGGTGCCGCGATGATCCCCCACGCGACGGTGTCGCGATGAGAGACGCGCCGCTCTA